>JBEKYV010000139.1:0-7901 GCA_049510515.1 Solirubrobacteraceae bacterium
GAGGTCGAGCGCGGGCGCCGAGTGAGTCAAGGCGCCCATCGAGATCCATTCTACCCCGGTCTCCGCCCGCTCCCGGAGCGTCTGCAGCGTCACCCCGCCGCTGGCCTCCAGCTGCGCGCGCCCCGCCACCAGAGCCACCGCTTCGCTTAGCTGCGCAACATCCATGTTGTCGAGCAACAGCCGCGGCGCCCCCACGGCGAGCGCCTGCTCGATCTCCTCGGGGTTGCGCACCTCCACCTCCAGCGTCGCCGCCAGCTCGGGGGCGGCCGCGCGCGCGAGCTCCACCGCCTGCGCGATCCCGCCCGCGGCGGCGATGTGGTTCTCCTTGATCAGGATCGCGTCGTACAGCCCCACGCGGTGGTTGTGCGCCCCGCCCGCCGCCACCGCCGCCTTCTCCAGTGCCCGCAGGCCAGGGGTGGTCTTGCGCGTGTCCAGCACCTGTGCGCCGGTCCCCTCCACCGCGCGTGCCGCACGCGCCGCCATCGTCGCCACCCCGGAGAGGTGGCCGAGGAAGTTCAGGGCGGTGCGCTCGCCGGTGAGCAGCGCTTGCGCGGTGCCCTCGATGCGAAGCACCGGCAGAGCAGGGGTGCTGGCGCCGCCAGGCCGCACGGACCTTGCCACGCTGCCCGCGCCCTCGGGCCGCGTAGTGCTTGCCACGGTGTCCTCGCCGCCATTCGCGCACTCGCCCAGCTCCCTCCACACCCCCTCCCCCACCAGCCGCTCGCAGCGCGCCCCGGGGTCAAGCAGCGCGAACACCGCTTCGGCGGCGTCCAGGCCGTAGATCGCCCCCGGCGCCTTCTGCGTGATCAGCGCCTCAGCCCGCGCGTCGGCGTCCACCGTCGCAAGCGTCGTCACGTCGCCCGTCCCCACATCCTCCTCGAGCGCCGTGCGCACCAGCGCTGCGATGTCGACGTCCATAGTGGCACTCACCGTGCTCAGCATAGGCATAGGATCAGCGACATGGACGCGCGCCCCGCCCCAGACTCACACGCCACGCTCGCCCACTGGATGGGCCCACTGGATGCCAACGGCGCCGGCTTCGTACACGGCGGCACGGTGATGAAGCTGTGCGACGAGGCCGGCGGGCTGGCCGCCGTCAAGCACTGTCGCAACAGGGTGGTCACCGCCAGCATGGATCGCATGACCTTCAGAGTGCCAATCCACGTCGGCGAACTCGTCACATTCCAGGCCAGCGTCAACGCCGTCTGGCGCACCTCGATGGAGGTCGGCGTGCGAGTCGACACGGAGAACCCGCGCACCGGTGAGCGTCGGCACAGCAACAGCGCCTATCTGACGCTGGTGGCCGTCGACGAGCAGGGCCACCCGATGCCGGTGCCACCACTGCTCGCCGCCAGTGACGAGGAGCGCCGGCGCGAGAGCGAGGCTCAGCTGCGTCGCCGCAACCGGCTGGCCGAGCGCGAGCAGATCAAGGCGGGTCGCTGACGCTATCCCTGCGGCGACGCCGCGTGCAGCAAGTAGGCGCGCACAAACCCGTCGAGGTCACCATCGAGCACGCGCTGCACGTCGCCCATCTCGTGGTTGGTGCGGTGGTCCTTCACCAGCGTGTAGGGGTGCAGCACGTAAGAGCGGATCTGCGAGCCGAAGTTGACGTCCTGTGCCTCGCCCTTCTCGCGGGCGATCTCCGCCTGGCGTTCGCGCTCCTGGCGTTCCAGCAGCTTGGCGCGCAGCATCGCCATCGCCGTCGCGCGGTTGGAGGACTGCGAGCGCTCGTTCTGGCACTGCACCACGATTCCGCTCGGGCGGTGGGTGATGCGCACCGCGGAGTCGGTCTTGTTGACGTGCTGCCCGCCGGCGCCGGAGGCGCGGTAGGTGTCCACCTGCAGGTCGTCGTCGAGGATCTCGATCTCCCCCGACTCCTCCACCACCGGGGCGACCTCGACGCCCGCGAAGCTGGTCTGGCGGCGGTGGGCGGAGTCGAACGGGGAGAGGCGCACGAGCCGGTGCACCCCCCGCTCGGCGCCGAACAGCCCGTACGCGTTCTCGCCCGCCGCACGGAAGGTGGCCGACTTGATGCCCGCTTCCTCCCCCGCGCTGGCCTCCAGCAGCTCGACCTTGAAGCCGCGCGACTCCGCCCAGCGCATCTCCATCCGCAGCACCATCTCCGCCCAATCCTGCGCGTCGGTGCCGCCGGCGCCCGCGTTGACGCTCACCAGCGCATCGCCGGAGTCGTAGGGGCCGGAGAAGAGACGCTGCTCCTCCAGCGCCGCCAAGCGTACCTCCGCGGAGGCGATGTGCTCCTCCACCTCGCCCTCTAGCGACTCGTCCTCCTGCGCGAGCTCCGCGAGGCCCTCGAGATCGTCGACGTCGCGGTTGAGCGCCCTGAACATCTCAAGGCGCCGCGCGACACGCGCATGCTCGGCCGACACCTTCCCCGCGCGTTCTGAGTCATCCCAGAAGCCCGCCGCTTCCATCTCCCCCTCCAGCGCGCTCGCGCGCTCACTCAGCCCAGCCGGGTCAAAGATAATCCGCGAGCAGCTTCAGCTGGTCGCGGATGGCGGCAAGTCTCTGCGGTACCGAGTCGGTGGAAGTGGTAGTGGCCATTGCCCCACGCTACCAGTGTTCCCGGCGCGCTCCTACGCTCCGTGGCACTTCTTGAACTTCTTCCCGCTCCCACACCAGCAGGGATCGTTGCGCCCCACCGTGTGCTCGGAGTCCACCGTGCGCTGCTCCACCACCGCCGGCACTAGCTCTCCCTCTTCGCCGCCCCCGTTGCCCGCGTACGCCTGCGCGCCCCCAGCCCCGGCGTTGGCCGCAGCGGCGGCGATCGCGCCGGCTCCCATCGCGGCGCTGCCGCCGGAGTACGACACCCGCGCGGGGCGCGTGGAGTTGCCCGCAGCCGCAAACGCCGGCACCGCGGCACGAGCACCCCCCCCTCCTCCTCCATTTTCGTCCTGCACCTGAACCTGGACGTTGAAGATCAGGCGGGCGTAGTCGGCCCAGATGCTGTTGATCAGGTCGCCAAACAGGGTGAACGCCTCGTTCTTGTACGCCACGAGGGGGTCGATCTGAACGAAGCCGCGCAGGTGGATGCCCTCGCGCAGGTAGTCCACGTCGAACAGGTGCTCGCGCCAGCGTTCGTCGATGATCTGAAGCAGCAAAAAGCGCTCCAGCTGGCCCATCAGCTCCTCGCCGAGCTCCTGCTCGCGCGCGTCGTAGCGCTCCATCGCCTGCTCCACCAAGCGTTCGCCGAGATGGGCGCGGTCGACCGCCTCGGGGGTCATCTCCCCGGGGTCGATGTCCAGCGGGAAGAACTGCGAGAGCGCCCCGAACATACCATCGACGTCCCAGTCCTCGAGGTAGTCGCCCTCGGTGTACTGCTCGATCGTGCGCTCGATCACGCCGGCGATTTCGGTGCGCGCCTGCTCGCCCATCGGCCGCCCCTCCAGCACGTCGTCGCGGTAGGCGTAGATCACGCGCCGCTGCTCGTTCATCACATCGTCGTATTCCAGCACGCGCTTGCGGATCAGGAAGTTCTGTTCCTCCACCTTGCGCTGCGCTTTTTCGATCTGCTTGGAGAGCATCCCCGCCTCGATCGGTTCCTCGTTGCCCTCCGCGTCGACGCCCCCCAGTTTGTCGAGGATGCGGTAGATGCGGTCGCCCGCGAACAACCGCACGAGGTCGTCCTCGGCGGAGAGGAAGAAGCGGGTCTCCCCCGGGTCGCCCTGGCGCCCGGCGCGTCCGCGTAGCTGGTTGTCGATGCGCCGCGACTCGTGGCGCTCGGTGCCGCAGATGAACAGGCCCCCGGCCGCCATCACGCGCTCGCGGTTGTCCTCCACCTCTCGCTCCAACGAGGGCAGCACCTCTGCCAGGCGCCGCTCATAGGCAGCCGCGGCCTCCTCGTCGAACTCGGCGCCCTCGCGGGGCGCCTTCACCCCTTCGCGGGCGAGCTGCTGGTGGGCGAGGTGCTCGGGGTTGCCGCCCAGCTTGATGTCCACGCCGCGGCCCGCCATGTTGGTGGCGATCGTCACCCCGCCCGGCTGCCCCGCCTCGGCGACGATGTCTGCCTCGCGCGCGGCATGCTCGGGCTTGGCGTTCAGGACGGTGTGCTTGATCCCGCGCTGCTTCAAACGCTCGCCCAGCAGCTCGGAGACCTCGACGGAGATCGTGCCGACCAGCACCGGCTGGCCGTTCTCGTGGCGCGCCGCGATCTCGCGGACGACGGCGCTCCACTTGCCGTCCTTGGTCTTGTACACCTGATCGTTGCGATCGTCGCGCACCATCGGCACGTTCGTCGGGATCTGCACGACCGGGAGCTCGTAGATCTTCATGAACTCCGTCGCCTCCGTCAGCGCGGTGCCGGTCATCCCCGAGAGCTTGTCGTAGAGGCGGAAGAAGTTCTGGTAGGTGATCGTCGCGAGCGTCTGGTTCTCCTCCTGGACGCGCACCCCCTCCTTCGCCTCGATCGCCTGGTGCAAACCCTCCGACCAGCGCCGGCCCTCGAGGATGCGGCCGGTGAACTCGTCGACGATCTTCACCTCGCCGTCGATCACCGCGTAGTCCACGTCCCGCTTGTACAGCGACTCCGCGCGCAGCGCCTGGTTGAGGTGGTTGACGAGGTGGCCGTTCTCGGCGCGGTAGAGGTGGTCGATGCCGAGGAAGCGCTCGGCCTTGGCGACGCCCTGCTCCATCACCGACACCGTCTTGTGCTTCTCGTCGAATTCGTAGTCGAAGTCGGCGATGTATTTCTTCTTGGAGCCGGGGTCCATCCCCTCGGGGGCCTTGCCCGGCGTCAAACGCGGCGCGAGGCGGGCGAACTTGACGTACAGGTCGGCCGCCTGTTCGGGGGCGCCGGAGATGATCAGCGGCGTGCGCGCCTCGTCGATCAGGATGTTGTCGACCTCGTCCACGATCGCGAAGGGGTGGCCACGCTGCACCTTTTCGGCGAGATCCTTCGCCATGTTGTCGCGCAGGTAGTCGAAGCCAAACTCCGAGTTGGTGCCGTACACCACGTCACACGCGTACGCGCTGTGCTTCTCCTCGTAGGGCTGCATGTTCTGCAGCACGCCCACCGTGAGGCCGAGGGCCTCGTAGATCGGGCTCATCCATTCGGCGTCGCGGCGGGCCAGATAATCGTTGACGGTGACCAGGTGCACGCCCCTGCCGGCGAGCGCGTTCAGCGCCACCGCCAGCGTCGCCGTGAGCGTCTTGCCCTCTCCCGTCTTCATCTCGGCGATGCAGCCCTCGTGCAGCGCCATCGCGCCGATCAGCTGCACGTCGAAGTGGCGCATCCCCATCCTGCGCTTGCCGGTCTCGCGCACGATCGCGAAGCACTCGGGCAGGAGCGCGTCGAGGTCCTCCCCGTTGGTGGCGCGCTCGCGCAGGGCTTCGATCCGCTCGCGCAACTCCGCGTCGCCGTCATGTTCGAGCTCGGGCTCGAACGCGCCGATCAGCGCTACGCGCTTCTCGTACTGCCTGAACTTCTTTGCCTCGCCGACATTGAGGGCGCGATCCAGGATGGACACGCCCCCAGGGTAGCGATTATGGGCTGCTCGAAAGCTCGGGAGCGAGCGCCATCGTGTGCTCGGCCAATGCCGCACGCGTCTTGCGCCGGCGGCGGCGCAGCACGCGGTGGCGCTTGACCTGGCGGGCGAGCTCGTCTACCACGAGGTTCAGCGAGTGCAGCATCTGCGGCGAGGCGTCGCGGGCACGCAGCGTGGTGCCCTTCAGATAGAGCGTCGCCTCGGCCACCTGACTGTCGGCGACCCGTGGGTTGCGCTCTTGCAGTAGCTCGATCTCCAGGCGGGCGAACTCTGACACCTGCCGCGAGACCTTCGTCAGACGGCTTTCTGCGTGCCTGCGCAAATCGTCGGGGACGGGAACGTTGCGGCCCTTGATCTCGATCTGCATGTCGTGCCTCCTAATCGGACGGGGAGACTGTCTCTATCGAGACTACGCCCCTTGGCGGCGGTTGTCCATCGGCTTTTTGCGGATTGCGCGCGAGCGTACCTACCTAAGCGCTGAGTATGGTCGGTCGACTTCTCGACAGAGGAGCGGCTGCCCCCGTAGCTCAGTGGATAGAGCGGTACTCCGACGAAGTTACAGGTCCCGGGTTCGAATCCCGGCGGGGGCATCGGCTATCATCGGCGATGTCGGAGTATCGCCATCTGAGCTGGACCTGTTCAGTCTCGATGGACGGAGAGCCCGCTTCGGCGGGCTCTCTTTATTTTTGATGGGGCCGCAGGCTCCCCAGGATCCCCGCATGCCCGGCGATCGCCCCGATTAGGATCGCCCCCGGGGCAACCTCGGTGCCGGGGAAGAGGATACTCTCGCGCAGCTGGGCGCCGTCTCCGACCCGCGCGCCATCGCCCAGCACGAGCGGGCCCGTCAGCCGCACGCCGACGCCGATCTGCACGCCGCGCCCGATCCACACAGGCCCTTCGACCTCGGCGTCCTCGGGAATCGATCCGCCCTCGCCGCCCGCGACGATCACCCCTGGGGCGACTTCCTCGCCGTCCATCTCCAGGCGCAGCTCGCCTCGCAGCGCGTCGAAGGTGCCCTGGCGCAGCTCCGCCAGCGAACCCACGTCGTTCCAGTAGTCGCCCACCTCGTGGATGTGGAAGGGCACGTCATTGGCCAGCAGCGCCGGGAACACGTCCTGTGCCCAGTCCACGAACGGACGGTCCGGGAAGTAGTCGAAGATCCGCGGCTCGAAGATGTAGATGCCGCAGTTGCCGAGGTCCGACAGCGCCTCGTCTGGCTCCGGCTTCTCCTGGAAGCCCGTGATCCGCCCCGCGCGGTCGTGCAGCACCACGCCGTACTCGCGCGTGTCCTCGACCTTCTTCACCGCCAACGTCGCCACCCCTCCGGCCTCGCGGTGGCGAGCGGCGAACGCCCGCAGATCGATGTCGGTGAGCGCGTCCCCGGAGATCACCAGGAACGCCTCCTCGCCGAAGAACTCGGCGCAGCCCCTCACGCCGCCGGCGGTGCCCAGCAGCTTCGGCTCGGTGCGGTAGCTCAGGCGCTCGCCGAAGTACTCGCGGATCGAGTCGGGGAAGTAGTGGAGGTTCGCGATCGTCTCCTCGAACCCGTGCCGGTCGAGCAGGTCGACGATGTGCGCCATCACCGGCCGGTCGAGCACGGGCACCATCGGCTTGTTGATCTCGTACGTCAGCGGGCGCAGCCGGGTCCCCAGGCCCGCCGCGAGAACCATGGCTCGCATCAGGGCGGCAGGGTATCGGATCGCCGGTGGAGGATCGGGCTGGGGGGAATGCATTTAAATCGGACCCCACCACTTCACAAAATGAAGGGTTTGCGTCCGAAAATAAAGCATCTACCCGAGCGAGCCCACTTCACAAAGTAAAGGGTTGGGGCTCAAAAACTAAACACCCACCTCCCCCTACCACTTTACAAAATGAAGGGTTTGGGTCCCAAAACAATACATCTACCCGGGCGAGCCTACTTCACAAAGTAAAGGGTTGGGGCTCGAAAAAAAGAAACTCAGTACCGGTAGTGGTCAGGCTTGTACGGCCCCTCGACCGGCACGCCAATGTAGGCAGCCTGCTCGGCGCTGAGCCGCGTGAGCTTGACGTCGAGCGCATCGAGGTGCAGCCGCGCGACCTTCTCGTCGAGATGCTTCGGCAGCACGTACACGCGCCGCTCGTACTCGTCGTTCTTCGTGAACAGCTCGATCTGGGCGATCGTCTGGTTGGTGAAGGAGTTGCTCATCACGAAGCTCGGGTGCCCCGTCGCGTTGCCGAGGTTCAGCAGACGGCCCTCGGAGAGCAGGATGATCGCGTGGCCGGGTCGGCCGGCGGTCGCCGGGAAGACCCACTCATCCACCTGCGGCTTGATGTTCACCCGCTCGACCCCCGGCACCTTCGTGAGGCCGGCGATGTCGATCTCGTTGTCGAAGTGCCCGATGTTGCCGACGATCGCCTGGT
>JBEKYV010000014.1:0-18506 GCA_049510515.1 Solirubrobacteraceae bacterium
GTGGTTGTGTGGGACGCGAGGGTGGATGGTGGGTTCCCGGTGTCGGTGTCGCCGCCGCCGTGCGATAACGGCGACTCGTGTAAGCCGCCGCCGACGCCGCAGCCTGCGGTATTCGGGGCTCCGGCGAGCGCGACGTTCGCCGCAGCCGGGAATCTCCCGTCGATATCCGCGCCGGCGGCGGCGGTAAAGGTCAAGACGACCACTGCGCTCAAGGTCGAACAGCTTGCCAAAGCGTTGAGGCTGTGCAAGCAGGATAAGAAGAAGGGCAAGCGCACTGTGTGCGAAAGGCGAGCAAGGAAGCGATATGGCACGTCGAAACCGAAGCGCACCGAAAAGGCTAGCAACATACGGAGGGCAAGTCGATGACCACCTTCAAAGCTCTCCAACGGCCAGCCAGGCGCCTCCAGTTGTTTGTAGTTGCCCTGCTCCTTGTCATGCTCGCGTTTGTGCCGAGCGCGATGGCCGGGTTCGGGTTGGAACGCTTCGCAGTCGGGGCGACCAACGAGAATGGATCGCCAGATGTGCAGGCTGGGTCCCACCCGTACGCGCTGACGGGCACGTTTGTGTTGAACGAACCCAAGGCGGTCGAAGAAGGAGGGCTTCTCCTTCCGCAGGGTGATCTGAAGGATACTAGGCTAGAGCTGCCGCCCGGTTTCGTTGGGGACCCGGACGCCGCACCGAAATGTGGCTATCAGACATTCGTACGCCAAGAATGTCCGAACGAAACAGCGGTCGGCATATCGGCCGTCTTGGTTACGGAGGTTCAACGGAGGCTGAAACTCTTTTATCAGTACGAGCCGGTTTACAATCTGGTGCCTCCGACGGGTGTCGCGGCTGAGTTCGGCTTTATTGTGGCGGGAAGCACGCCGGTGTTCCTGGATGCGTCTGTCAGGACGGGTGGGGATTACGGTTTGACGATCACTGCGTCGGATATCGACCAAGGGGTAGAGCTATACGCGAGCAAGGTGACGATCTGGGGTGTGCCGGCGGACCCAGTCCACAACGACGTGCGTGGACTATGCGTGCACAGAGTTCTGGCGAAGGTCGGCGATGATACTACCGCTGGTGCTGGTTTAGGCGAAGGCGAAGACGAACGGGAAAGCCCCGCGATCCCTTATCCCGGCGCAGAAGAAGGGCAGCTGGAATCCCTTGGTGAATGTCCTACGCAGGCGCCGGAGGTGCCGTTACTGACGAATCCAACGTCCTGTGGGGTGCCGCGCACGGCGACGTTCAGCGCGGACTCGTGGGAGGAGCCGGGAATCTTCTCCGGCGAAAGGACGAAGACGACCTCGCTGCCCGAGTTGACGGGCTGTGAAAAGCTCGATTTCAGCCCGACGATCAGTGTGGTCCCGGATGGTACGGGGGGCAGTACCCCGACGGGGTTGAACGTCGATGAGCACGTGCCGCAGGAATCGACGGAAAACCCAGTTGGGTTGGCAGAGGCCGACGTGAAGAACACCACGGTGACGCTGCCCGAAGGGGTGCAGATCAGCCCGAGCGCCGCAGATGGGCTACAGGCGTGTACCCAGGCTGAGATCGGGCTGCACAACGCGGAAGCGCCAACGTGCCCGGAAGCATCGAAGGTCGGCACTGTAGAAGCCAACACACCGCTGCTACCGGAACCGCTGAAGGGCGCGGTGTATCTGGCGACCCAGAACGAAAACCCGTTCGGGTCGTTGATCGCGCTGTATCTCTTCGTCGAAGATCCGGTCGCGGGAGTGTTGATCAAGGTTGCGGGGCAGGTGTCGCTGAACCCGATTACGGGGCAGCTCGCAACGACCTTTCCGAACACGCCGCAGCTGCCCTACAGCGACTTCAAGCTCGACTTCTTCGGGACCGATCGTGCGCCGCTGACGACACCAGCATCGTGCGGCACGTACACGGCAGAAACGTCGATCGAACCGTGGTCGGGTACCCCGGCGGTGCACCCGTCGTCGCACTTCCAGATCACGAGTGGCCCGAACGGCACGCCGTGCTCTAGCCCACGGCCGTTCGCGCCGGTGTTCCAGGGCGGCACCACGAACATCCAGGCCGGGGCGTACACCCCATTGACGATGACGATGACCCGCCCGGACGCCGACCAGACCCTCGGGAAACTCTCGGTCGTGTTCCCACCGGGCATCTCCGCGGGGTTGCAGAACGTGAAGCTGTGCGGGGAACCGCAGGCCGCCAGCGGGGAATGCCCCGCGGCGAGCCAGATCGGGCAGGTGATCGCAAGCGCCGGCCTCAGCAACGACCCCTACAGCGTCGAAGACGGCAAGGCGTACATCACCGGCCCGTACGAGGGCGCCCCATTCGGCGTGGACGTCGTGGTCCCGGCGGTCGCGGGACCGTTCAACCTGGGGACCGAGGTGGTCCGCTCGAAGGTCGAGGTGGACCCGACGACCGCACAGTTGACGGTCGTGAGCGACCCGTTCCCGACGATCCTGGATGGCATCCCGTTGCAGTTGCAGCACATCAACGTGACGGTCAACCGCCCGGGGTTCGTGTTCAACCCGACCAGCTGCGAACCGATGAAGCTGACTGGCCAGCTGGAAAGCTCAGAAGGTGCTATCGCGAACGTCTCCTCACCGTTCCAGGTCACAAACTGCGGGTCCCTGTCGTTCAAGCCGGAATTCCAGGTGTCCACCGAAGCGAAGACCTCCAGGACCGAAGGCGCGACGCTGCACGTCAAGCTGACGCTCCCCGGTGGTGCGCAGGGCACGAAAACGAACGTCAAAGAGGTTAAGGTGTCGCTGCCCAAACAGCTCCCCTCGCCGTTGAAAACGCTGCAGAAGGCGTGCACCGAAAAGGTGTTCGCCGAAAACCCTACGAACTGCCCCACGGCGTCAAGGGTCGGCGAAGCGCACGTCACGACGCCGGTCCTGGAAGGTGGCCTGAAGGGCCCGGCGTACTTCGTGAGCCATGGTGGCGCGAAGTACCCGGAACTGATTATGGTGCTGACCGGCGAGGACGGCGTCACCGTCCAGGTGCACGGCGAAACGTTCATCAGCAAACAGGGCATCACGACCGCGACCTTCGCCACGGTGCCGGACGTGCCGTTCTCGACGTTCGAACTGGAACTCCCCAAACGGGAATACCCCGCGCTCAGCGCCAACGGGAACCTCTGCCAGGCCCAGGCTGCGGGGAAGCTGCTGATGCCCACCGAAATGGTCGGGCAGAACGGCAACAAAATCAACCAGGAAACGAAGATCTCCGTGACGGGCTGCCCGAAAACGAAGAAGGTGGTGCACCACAAGAAGAAGCACAAGGCGGCCAAGCGCGGGAAGGGCAAAAGGACGCGCAAGGGGTAAAAGACCGTGCCTGCCTCCGCTGAACGTGCCTCCCCGCGCGGTGCCCCCCAGTCTCCGGGGGGCCGCACGGGTGGGGGCGCTGCGCGCAACGGAACCGGCCCGAATGGTCAGTACAAGCGCGAAAGCGCCCCGGGCGCGGTGGGGCGCTCCGGCCTCGGGGAGATTCAGCGCGCGCGAATCCTGACCGCCATGAGCGAAGTCGTGGTCGAGCGCGGCGCCGGCGTGGTGACGGTCGCGGACGTGGTCGGCCGCTCGGGCGTCTCGCGGCGCACCTTCTACGAACTCTTCGGCGACCGCGAGGACTGTTTCATCGCCGCGTACGACCGCGCGCTCGCGCTCGCCGCCGAGAGCGTGATCTCCGCGTACCGCTCCGACGGGAAGTGGAACGAGCGGGTACGGGCCGGCCTGCAGGCGCTGCTCCTCTTCCTCGACGCGGAGCCGAGCCTGGGCTACCTAGCGATCGTCGGATCCCAGGCCGCGGGCCCCCGCGCGCTGGAGCGCCGCGCCGCCACCGTGCAGACGCTGATCGCCGTGGTCCACGAGGGCGCCCGCGATTCGCGCGGCGTCCGCCGCCCGGACCGCCTGATGGCCGAGGGCGTCGTCGGGGCGATCCTCGCGATCCTCGCGAACCGCCTCGCCGCCCCCAACCGCAAGCCGCTACTCCCGCTCCTAAACGCCCTGATGGGAATGATCGTCCTCCCCTACCAAGGCACGGCCGCAGCCGAGCGCGAGCTACGGGCACCCAAGCAAAAGCCCCGCACGACCAACCCGCCCCCCCGCGTCGATGCCCTGCGCGACCTCGAGATGCGCCTCACGTACCGCACGATGCGGGTCCTGCTCGCGATCGGGGAGTTCGAGCACCAACCCGCCAAAGGCCCCAAGGGAGCGCGCGCGACGGGCGCACAATCAAACGGCCAGGCCCCAAGCAACCGCCAGGTCGCCGCCGCCGCCGGCATCGCGGACCAGGGCCAGATCTCAAAGCTGCTCGCGCGCCTGCAGACCCTCGGCCTGATCGAGAACACGGGCGGGGACCACGCCAAAGGCGAGCCGAACGCCTGGCATCTGACCGCCAAGGGGCAGGGCGTGACGAAGACGCTGCGCGAGGCCGCCTGAGACCTGCACGTGATCGACTCACTGAGTTGAGCTGGCCAGAACAGATCGCCGGGAGCCTACGGCCCGGCCGGCCCAACGGTCGGCGCCTTCACATGCGCGCCCTGCTGTTCGTTGCTGGCGGTCACGACAGCTGTGATGAAGAAGCCGACGTCTTCGGTCGTGACCTTATGGGAGGAGGTCGTCCCGCCGGCGATCCGGTAGCAGTATTCGGCTTCCTGGTCGTTGCAGCGCTCCCACTGGTAGGCGTAGTGCAGTTTTTTCAGCGCGCCAGACCACGTGCCGGTCGTCACCTTCAACGTGTCCCCCGTCTTTGGTGTGCCGGAGATCGCGGGCGCTACGGTGGTCACGATCGGCAGCTGGTAGTCCCAGATGGCGTTGCCGCTGGGAAAGAGGATGTTGCCCTCGGCGACGGGGCCGAGCGCGCCTTCGAGCGCGGCGTCCTGCCAGACGATCTTCCCGCTGGCCGCTTCGGCGGCTCCGAAGTAGGTCCCGAGCTCGGTCGAGTAGACGCCATAGACGAGGTTGCCGGCGAGCGTGGGGCTGTTCTGCGAGCCGGGGTCGGCCCACAGCGGGGCGCCGGTCTTGGGATTCATCGCGACGATGCCGCTGCCCGCCGGGTAGCCGCAGTTGCCCCCGGCGTAGGGCGAGCACGGCCCCGGGTTTTCATAGCCGTAGCCGGCGAACACGGCCGACTTGCCCGCGGCGATGTCGCCGCCGAACCATGATCCTGGGTCCCACCAGCTGAGCAGCCCCGATTTGGCGGACACGCCGGCGATGCGCCCGGTGGCGTAGCCGGCCATCGCCCAGGCGTAGACCTCGCCGTGAGCGACGGTGGGCTCGGAGATGCTCGATGGGTCCCAGGTTTCGTAGAAGTCCCGGTGCCAGCTCTGGGATCCGGAGGAGGCGTTCAGGGCAATCAGTTCGGCGGCGTAGCTTTCGCCGCTGGGCACCCAGGCGGTGTAGTAGAGTTCGCCCGAGAGGT
Organism: Solirubrobacteraceae bacterium; assembly: GCA_049510515.1. Taxonomy (GTDB): domain Bacteria; phylum Actinomycetota; class Thermoleophilia; order Solirubrobacterales; family Solirubrobacteraceae; genus Palsa-744. The sequence goes on from JBEKYV010000014.1 coordinate 5,389, forward strand.
AGGCGACATTCGAGTAGCCGTCGCGCGGGTTGGTCGCTTCGTGCTCCCACAGCTGGCTGCCGGTCAGGGCGTCAACGGCGTAGATCTCATCGTTGCCGCCGTTGAAGAACACGCTACCGCCGGCGATGACAGGGGACGACACGACGCCTCCGCCGGTTGCGAAGCGCCACTTGAGCGCGCCGGTGGCCGTTTCGATCGCGTAGCAGTTGCCGTCGAAGCTGCCGACGTAGAGCACACCATCGGAGACGGCGGGAGTCTCGAGCACGGAGGCGCCGGTCTGGTATTCCCACAGCTTTTCGCCAGTCGCGAGGTCGAGGGCATAGACGACGCCGTTGCGCAGCCCAAAATAGGCCACCCCTTTGACGACGGCGGGCTCGCTGTACTCCTCGTAGGCGGAGGATGGGTCGCTGAACACCCAGCCACGTGCGAGGCCGGGCAGCGTCGACGGCGTGAGGGTCGTTTCGCCGGTGTCCTCGCGCGTGTTGGCGGGGCCGTTGCCGAATCCGTTCCATTCGTTTGCCGCCGAGGCGAGGCCCGGAGCGGCGAGCGCGGCCGCAAAGGTACACAGCACCGCGAGGATGCTCAGCGCGGCTGGGTTGCGGCGTTCGCTCATGCGTGGAGGCGTGGAGGCGAGGGTGGGGTGTTCTGCCGGCCTGGGTTACAGAGCGTCGTTATTACGACTTGTCGTCGCGATCTCCACACGGATGCTCTTATATCGAGCGCGCTGCCCGCAAAAAGTTACCTTCCTGTATCTGCGCAGGGGTAGGCCAGCGCGTCGCGCGGGGTGGGCAGGAGGGCCTTGAGATCCTCGTCTTTGGTGCACCCGACCTCGGCGAGAATCCGCGCGAGGACGTGGAGGGCCGGCGCGACTGGTGGGCTGAATAGCGCCCGGTGGGTAACGCCTTTTGCTAATTGTATGGGCTCGCGTAACCCGAACAGGAGGTCGGAGTGCGATGACGGAGCACAGGATCGGCACGCAGGAGCAGTGGCAGGCGGAGCGCGATGAGCTGCTCGAGCCCGCGATGGCCTTCTACGGCCTGCTCGACCGGACGCCGAAGGGCCGCGACGAGAGCGCAACCGAGCCGCTGTGGATCCAGCGTCACGACGAGTACAAGTAGACCTCCGACCTTGCCATTCGCCGGTGATGCGCCGGATCACGGGATCCTCCTCAGATCCGATCGCAAGAAGTGCCCACTTTGGCGCGTTCTTCGGTGCCCAGCGACGCGGGCGTGCGGATCGAGTCCAGCAGCTTGGCCTGCGCGGCCGGCACCCTCCTCAGGCGAATGGCCCCCTTGGGCATCGCCGCCGCCTTCAAGGCGCTCCGCACGGAGCGAGCTGCGATCAGCGCGCGGGCGCTTGGCGACGCCGGTGGTTCGACGGGCACATTGGGAGCGTTGGCCTGCGCGGCCGCGGCGTGCAGATGGTGCACCGGCGAGCAGCGCTCGTAGGGTTGGATGTCGACTTCGTTCTCGCCGCCGGGGAACGCGTACAGGGCGCGCGAGTAGTACAGCAGCCCGTCGGCGCAGCGAACGATGCGTTTCAGCGTGAGCCCGCCCTTTTCGACGATGAACTTGCCCGCGGCGCAGTCCGGCTTGCAGTCGTTCTCGTGGATCGTGACCGATGCGCTCGCCCGCGCTGCCCCGTAGCCTTCTGGGCGGCTGTTGAAGTAATCGACTTCGCTGACGTAAAGGTTGCCATCGCCACAGGCGAGCGTGATGCTGGCCGGGCGGAAGGTGTGACCGCGACAGTCCTTGTTGGCAACGTAGACCCGCGGATGGCGCTTGGGTGCGCTGTGGGCCGCCGCCCCCGCCCCCGCGCTGGCAGCGCAAGCCGCTACAGCAGCGATGCCAAGCACCGCGAGCGAAGCTAAAGCGATCCTTATGCGGACTGCCATGGCTTTCCTTTTACCCAAGATCCCTACGCGTCAGCAGTCGGTGGCTTTGCCGTTGGTGGTGGAGGCGCGTGCTGGGATGCGTCGTGCCTTGCCTCCGATTAGAGCTTGACGGTGGGTGCGAGGTGGCGCAGGACCTCGATGCGTTGGGCGAGGTTGCGCCCTCCGGCGACCACCAGCCATGTGTTGCCATGACGGGTCGCGGTCAGTTCACCTTTGAAGTCGCCCGGACCGTTGAAGAAGCCTGGCGCTCCGGCTACCGGTGTCAAGCCGGGTATCGCGGCCGGGACGGCGCCGGGGTGGGCGGCGTCGAGCAGGATCGCGGCGTCCAGTGGCCAATGTTGCAGGTAGTACTCGGTGTCGATGCACGAGAAGAACGCACGACCCACGAGCTTGCCGGGGAACGGCCTGATCGTGCTGGCGAGGTGGCTCCACTGTGGTACCAGTCCGTGCAGGCCGCTGGCATGCAGCGTGCAGGGACCGTGCCCTGAGGTGTTGGGTCGTTCGATCGGTTCGCGCACGACCCGGTTTGGGATTGGGCGCCCCAGCCCGTCGAGCGCCACGATCGTCGGTTCGGGTGGCGGTGAAGCCACATGCCTTGGCACGGGGGTGCTCGTGACTCGTGTGTGACGCGGTATCGGTGGTGCGCGGAACTGTATCCGGGCAGCCCGCAGACCATATGGCAGCCCAGGTGGCACGATTGTGGGGACTCGCCGGCGGCCGTTTACGAGGATGGCGGCAACCTGCGGAGTGCTCACAACAACGATCGAATACCTGCCTGTAACGGCGCTTCCACCGCTCATGCGCATGGCCAGCGGCGCTGAAGTCACGGGCGTCATCGCGCACCCTCCGCCGCCGATGCCGCCGGAGCCTTCTTCCACGCGCACGCACCACCCGTACTGGCCGCCGTCAAGCGCGGGAGATAGGCGCAGGTGGAACCCGGCGGCAACCGGCGCTTTGCTGTGTGTCGCGCCGGCGCTATCGGAGCGATCGCCATGTCGGGGGCTCGCAGGCGAGCCGCCCCCCGTGGCAGCCCACACGAGGGCGGTGACGCACGCCATTGCGAGCAGTGCACCGAGGGCGACGCGGACGCGACGTATGCGTTGGCGGCGCCTGGCCTCTTCAATGACGCCCTGCTCGGGTCCAGCCGGCACAGTTGGGGGCACATTGGAAGAGGGCTTGTCGCGGAGCAGTGTGGGCATCGCTCAGCGGAGGCCCTGAATTATCGAGATCAGCTCATCGGGCTGGTAGCCCTGCTGTCGCGCGAAGCCGACGAGCTCGCGAGCACGAGCGATCACCGCGCCTCGCTGGGGGGTGCCGCTTACGCGCGCGCCGAGCCCACGGCGGAACTCCAAGAGCCCTTCCTCGCGCAAATCGCGTAGGGCGCGCAGCACCGTGTTGGTGTTGACGGCCATAACCGCCGCGAGATCGCGGGCGGGCGGTAGGCGCTCTCCGGGCTTGGCCTCGCCGTCGGCGATCGCGCGACGGATCTGCGCGGCGACCTGATCGTGCAGGGGCGTGGGGTCTGAACGGTCGATGCTCTCGAGCATTGTGCTACTCATATTAGCATCATACACATCACGTGAAGGGGGCACCTATCTGCCCAACAGTTCGCTGCCTGGCGCGACAAATCTCTAGACCTCCCTCGGGACCATGATCCAAGGCGGTCGTCTGGGCTGCGCTCGCCCGGTGAGGTGGCTGTGGCGTGGGACCTGTGTAGCGATGCTCGCGGTCGCGCGAGTGGGAACGATCACCTACAGGAGATTTGGCACGCGCCTGTAGCGAAGGTAGACGACGCGAGAGCCAAACGTCTTCGTCTCGACCAACTCCAGGTTGATGCTTGCGTCCAGGGTCGGGAAGTAGGGCGTGCCGCCGCCGAGTAGGACCGGGCTGACGAACAGCCGCCACTCGTCGATCAGGCCCGACTTCATACACGCACGGGCGAGGCCGGCGCCGCCGACGGCGATGTCCTTTCCGGGCTGTTCCTTGAGCCTCGCGACCTCCTCGCCGACGCCGTCGCAGGCCAGCCTGGTGTTGCCCACCACGCTCTCCAGCGTGCTGGAGAACACGACCTTCGGCAGGGCCTTCCAGATTTGGGCGAACTTCACGTGCTCCGCGACGAGCGGACTCTCCTCGGCGGTCTCCCAGTAGACCATCGTTTCGTAGAGCCGCCGTCCGCAGAGATGCACGCCAATCTCCTGTGTCTGCTGAGTGTGGAACCGAAACAGCTCCTCATCGGGCACCGTCCAGTCGATCGCGCCATCGGGTCCGGCGATGTAGCCATCCAGTGACATGGTCATCGAGAAGATCAGCTTCCGCACCACAATCCTCCTTCGGTTGCGTGGGTGCTCTCTTGTGGGCATCGGTTGCTTCGTTGTCGAGCGAGATCTGCATTTTGTGGATATTGACGGGGCGACAGGCGAACCGTTGGCAGGCGGGTGTAATGGCGGACCGCTGGTTTAGCGTTCCCCGGCCGTCTGGCTGAACGTCGCGCGGAACCGGCTCTCATGCCGAGTTCGTCAATCCACGGCCGTCCGTGGGACTACCCCGTTGCTACCCGCCTCCCAGGGCGCCTTTCGGCAGCTTGACCCTGCGGGTGAGGATTTCCAGGCCGAGGACGAGTGTTCGGATCACGCCGAGTTGGCGCACGAGGCTGATCGAGTCGGAGTGCCCGCAGTCTTCGAGGATTCTGCCGTCTTGGGCGAAGTGGCTGATGGTGATGCCGCGCAGCGTGACCCGCCGTCCGTGATAGTTGCCGTCCAGGACCCATCTGGAGGCGACGCGGCTGCCCTCCGTTATCTGCTCGTCGGCGCTCATTCGCAGGTTCTTGAAGATGGCCATGTAGAAGGCGACCGATTCGCGCCCTCCGTCGTAGCCGTGGAATGTCATGTCGTTGATGTGATCCACGAAATCGGGGCGGTAGAACTCTTCCATGCGGGACAGGTCACCCGCGCAGACGATCTCGATTGCCTGTCGTGCCTGTGCTGCGTAGTCGTGTTCGGTGGTGGTCATGCACCCGAGCATACACGACAAGAATGTAGTAGTGTGTGGGTTGTGGCGGGAAGGCCGAAAAAGGCGAGCGGCGGGCTGGCACCGCTTGAGTCCGAGGTGATGGAGGCGGTTTGGCAGGCCGACGCGCCGGTATCGGTGAGGCAGGTCCTCGATGCACTCAACTGGCGTCGAGCAGAACCGTTGGCCTATACGACCGTGATGACTGTGATGAACCGGCTCGTCGCAAAGAACGTCCTCGCTCGCCACGGCGAACGACGAAGCTACGTGTACGAGGCGACCGCCGCCGACGCGGCCGGGATCGCGGTGCAGAACGTGCTCCGCACCTACGGGGACGCGGCGGTCACGCACTTCGTGGATGAGGTGCGCGCCGACCCAGGTGTGCTCCGCCGCCTGCGATCTCTACTCGTCGCGGAGGATGGATGAGACTGGATCGCGCCAACCGCAGCTTCCTGGCCTTCATGGGGATCGCGTTGCTGCTCGGTGCGCTTGTCCTCTGCGGAGCGCTCGGCGGTGTCCTCGCGCCGCTGATTCTGGCGCAGGTATCCCGTGGCGAGCTGGTCGGGCCGTCGGGCACGTCGCTTCTGCCGTTGTTCCCGTTCCTCGCCTCGATTGCAGCCGGCTTGGGGCTCGGGGCGCGCTCCCTTGCGCGGCAGATGGTTGCTTCTCATGGGCTCGCGCGTCGCGTGCGGGCTCTGGCGGTGACGGTGCCCGCCGAGCTGACAAGGGCGGCCTTGCAGTCAGGGTTGGAGGGGCGCGTCGTTCTGGTGGACGCATCCGCATCGTTCTCGTTCGTCTACGGCATCCTGACTCCGCGCGTCGCCGTGAGCCGTGGACTTCTCGAAGGCGTGTCATGCGCGGAGTTGCGCGCGGTGCTTGAGCACGAGCGCTACCACGTATGCAACCTCGACCCGTTGAAGGTCGTGTTGGTGCGGGTGCTCTCGGCGGCATTGTTCTTCGCCCCGGCGTTGGATGCCTTGCGTGCCCGCTATGTAGCCGGCCGTGAGCTAGCGGCCGACCGGCGCGCCGTCGCGGTTTGTGGTCGCCGCTCGCTCGCAGGAGCGCTGCTGAAGGTGGTACGCGGCCCCGAATGGAGCGAGCTGGGAGTCGCGGCGTCGATCGGCGGCCCCGAGCTGCTGGCCGTTCGCGTTGCCCAGCTGGAAACCGGCGTCGAGCCGAGACCCGAAGCGGCCGGCGCTATACGCCTGGTGCTTTCGCTCATGGGCGTGACCCTGCTTGCCGTCGCGTTCCTTGCATCGCTGTCCAGCTTTGGCGGGCCGACAGCGGTCCACCACGCAACTGGCACCGGACTGGCGAGCGCGACCCTGCTTGGCAGCCTCTCCTGCGCCGTTCCCTTCGCCGTCGCGGGTCTTCTGGCGTATGTGCTCATCGCCATTCGCGCCGGCCGGCCACTCCGATTCGGCGGCCTGTGGGGACGGGAACGCTCCATGCTCGGATCGTAGGGCTCGATTCGGTGGACCTGCCACCGATGGCTCCGAGCTGTGCCCTTGACGACAGCGAACTGCGCGTGGTTCGGTGAATTCTCCGATGTCGTGAACGTCTATGCGGCGACATGCTGGCGAGTGGTCATAGAACGCGGATCGCGGTGCCGTTGTCATCTGTCAGCTCGATGTCGGCGTAGCTGCCGCGTGCCTCGCCGCCGACGGAAAGGCACGTCACGATCAGCCACACGCGGACGACTTCGCGTGGCACGGTGCCGCCGATCGCAACGGCGCGGTCGATCGCGACCGTGCGCTCCTCGGCGTGCCACTCCCCAAGTCCGGTGCGGCCGCTGCGCACCACGAGGTGCCACTCGCGCTCGCGCCAGTGCGGTAGTGGGCAGCGGTAGCTCGTCTCGTTGGGGAGAGCAACGCTCCAGTGGTAAGAGAGGTCGCGGCCGTCGTCGAACTCGACCGCGACCGACATGTAGTCGTGGGTGAACAGAGTGTCCTCGGCGCGCTTCGCCGGAAGTTGATCCATGCGCCAGCGCCAGCGCAGCTTGAGAGTCTCCGTCAGTGGCGCCCGCGCTTCCCGGCAGACGATCTCGGCTCGCCCGCGACACTGAACGTCCACTTCGCCTTCGCGTCTGCGGTGGAGTCCGGCGAGCGGGACGTGGATGTGCGGCTCCCATCCCGAAGGCGGCGCTATCGGGGCACGAATTCGTTCGAGCTCGCGACCGCAGAGCCCGGTCGGATCGCGCGCGGCTGCCTCTGCCAGTCGTGCGCCCACATCGCTGCCGCTGGGCCAGGCTGCGACGACTACATCGAAGCCGCCGCGGAAGAGCGCGCGCGGCATCTTGCGGTCATAGCAGACGCGTTCGCCAGCGTCGCGTAGCTCGCCGGGAAACAGCGAGCACAGCTCGAGGGGACCCTCGTGCGGCGCGGCTGAAGTGAACGTAGGACCGGTCCCATCGAGCGCTGGTGCGCATGCACCGGTGCGCACCCGCAGCTGCAGCGCTGGGTCGAGATGTGGACCCCGCTGCGTAGCGATCCACGAGTCGCCGTCGGCAAGCCACGTTATCGCTGCGCCTTGCTTCACGAACAGCCCCGCCGGTGTCCATGGATCGCTGCGTCCATTGATGTGCACCAATGCGACATCAGCTCCCACCCCCCGGAGTGCTGCTGCTGCCGAAGCGAGATCGAGGAGCGCAGCCGCCGCTGGCGCCGGCGCACGCAACTGGTCTGCGATCGCACCGGCGAGCGTGCCGACGCGACGGAGTGAGACAGGCGCATTCATGCAGGCATCTTGCACCAAGTGCGCCCAGTGGTCGCTCGCTTCACGCCAACGCCCCGCACAGCAGCACAGCGACAACGCCAATCTGCAAGTTGTGAGCGACGGATGGGGATGGGCGAAACTTGTCGGCGCGCAAACCGAGCCTGCTCAGGATCTATGCGCCCGGCGCTGATCTCGCCCAGCAGCACCGCGGCACCATCAACGGCGCCAGTGCAAACCGCCGCTCCCAGGCGGTCCACCAATTCGTGCAGCTCGGCCTTGGTTATACCCTGATTGTCGCACGGACGCCGATCTCGACGGGCGGTTCGACCACCGTTACGGTCGCCCTCCGGAATCCGCCGCAAATCAGCGGTGATGGAGCCAACCGAAGTCAATGCGAACCACTGCGCACGGCTTCCGGGCGGGCGGATGTCGCTTGACGACGCTGCCAAGTAGGCTCGTGCCCCGCCTACGATCTTCCAAGCAAGAGGATCTTTTAGACTTAAGGCAAAGCTAGACTCGTTCTGGATGGTGCAAGGAGGCTCCTCGTGCTTATCGTCGCGTTCGGCATTGCGATCATCGCCTGCGTTGGCTTCTGGATGGTCGGCGGAGTGCTCCTGCGTGCCGCAGGACTGGTTGTTGCCGCGCTTGCCGCGTTGAACCTCGCGCTTGTCGGCAACGCCGCTGCGATCCTTCTGTTCGTGGTCGGGCTCGCGCTGTGGCTTGTCGGTCACTGGCACTATGCGCTGCGGCACCATGAATACAAGAGTCCGCTGGCACGACGCATCTTCTACCAGGTGCTTCCTCGGCGGCTCGACCCGACCCGCGGTTGGGGGATTCCGGTCGTGCCTGCCGAATCGCGGCAAGAATCGCACCCCGATGCGTAGCGGGTAGCTTCGCTCCAGCGAGTCCAAGCTATAGCCCTCGCTGACAGGACGATTCCGTGATCTGGCCGCGGGTGGATCGCCCTGAGCCGCGCGCGCCAGGAGAGCGCGGGGATCGCTATCTGGGACACGGCGCGAACGTAGAACCTCCGCAGCGCCGTCTAAAGTCGCGGGCCGCATGGCGCGAGCGACGTTTCATAAGGCGGCAGACGGCCACCCGGCGCGAGATGCTGCGTCGTGGACGGAGGAGAAGCTGAGTGTGCCGTTTAACGCCAAGTCAAAGCGCGGAATGTAGAAGGTCGGTGCTGCGATGAGGCGGTGCTGCGTAGATGATGGAGGGTTTTGGTCCTCCGTGGTCGCCCTGCAGGGGGAGGCCACAAACCACCCGCAAGCTGCTGCGGTAAAGAGCCGTGGTGGTGAGCGTTGCGGGAAAAGGCGTGCCTGTGAGTGCGTCAGGTATGACCCAAGAAGGCGAATGAAAGTAAACCATCGATGACGTGTCGAAATCCTTTAGATGACATCAAAACCGGGTTAGTCGGCTCTGCCCGGGATGAGCCTGGCGGGAGCCTGTTTATTGGTCAGGTGGTGTCCGGCATGAAGGTGGCGCGAGCTTGGGTTGGGCTTCTACGTGGAAGGCGGGAACCTGTTGTCTCGCGGGATGGCCAGCTAGTGGCTTTTGGCCTGCGGCTGACTGGATACGGGAGAATTCCAAGCGGTCGAAGCCGTGAGGATAAGAGTACCGATGCGAGGCGCAGGGGCGGGCCGTCCGGTATGAGCGTTGAGAGTCCTGTAATGGGGCTGGAGCGAAGCGGACGGGTCATCCAGGCTTGGCTGTTGGGCAACCGCGATGCAGGTGTCGTGGGAGGAACCAATGGGTGAGTCAAAGTCAGAGGTAAAGCCGTTTTGTATTTCTAAGCAGGTCGTCTGGGATGCCTGGGAGCGTGTCAGGGCTAACGACGGTGCTGCTGGTGTTGACGGGGAGTCGATTGCGGAGTTCGAACAGGATTTGAAGAATAACCTGTTCGTTCTGTGGAATCGGATGTCCTCGGGGAGTTATATGCCGCCTCCGGTAAGGGCGGTGCAGATACCGAAGAAGCACGGGCAAGGAGTGAGAACGCTCGGGGTGCCCACTATCGCGGACAGAATCGCTCAGACCGTCGTACGCCTATATTTAGAGCCCGGTGTGGAGCCAGTCTTTCACCCGGACTCCTATGGTTATCGACCGGGCCGTTCGGCGCTTGATGCGGTGGGGGTCTGCCGGAAGAGATGTTGGAAGCATGATTGGTTAATTGATCTTGATTTCCAATCATTTTTCGACTCTGTTGATCACTCGCTCGTTCTGAAGTCGGTGGCTGCCCATACCGATCAGCGGTGGATTCTCCTCTATGTCGAGCGGTGGCTGACTGCGCCGCTCGATCATGGAGATGGCGCCTTGGTAGCACGGGATCGTGGAACCCCGCAAGGTTCGGCGATCTCGCCTCTACTAGCAAACATCTATCTTCACTACTCGTTCGATATGTGGATGACACGGGAATTCCCGAGGATCCCGTTTGAGCGGTATGTGGATGATGTGGTCCTGCACTGTAAGAGTGAGCGCCAAGCGCGATTCGTGCGTAGCAGAGTCGCCGAGCGGATGGCGGATTGCAGCGTGGCGGTAAACCCACGCAAGACCCGCATTGTGTACTGCAAAGACGAGGATCGCAAAGGTTCATATGAGCACGAGCGCTTCGATTTCTTGGGTACACATTTCGTCCTCGACGCTCGCGGAGAAAGAATGGCGAGCTGTTCGTCAACTTTCTCCCGGCCGTCAGTGACGACGCCATGAAGGCGATGAGCAAAACGATCAAGCGATGGAGGCTGCACTTATGGAGCGGGAAGACCCTCACGGACCTTGCACAATCAACAAACAAGCAAGTGCAAGGTTGGATCAACTATTACGGCCGCTTCTATCCGTCCGTGTTGACCCGGTTTCTCGCGCGCATCGACGAGTACCTGATGCGCTGGGCCATGCAGAAGTACAAGCGGCTGCGCAAACACCGCATGAGGGCACGAGCGTTCCTGGCTGGCGTGAAGACACGCGAGCCAAACCTCTTTGCTCACTGGCGGCCAGTTGTGCAAGCCAACAACCGGATGATGGGAGCCGTGTGATGGGAGACCATCACGCACGGTTCTGCGAGAGCCCGAGGGTGAAATCCCCTCGGGCTACTCACCTGATCCTCGACGCCTATCTCAACTCCTTTGCGAAGGCGTGCAGGACGGCCGGCGGCTGGTATGCCCTGGACCTGTTCGCGGGAACCGGGTTGAACTGGTCCACGACCCGCGACCGGGAGATCAATGGCTCTGCACTGATCGCCTTGGAGGCACGGGCGCCCGAGGCAATCAAGGTCGCCGTCGCTGAGAGCCACGCCGGCGCTTTCAAGGCGCTGGTGCATCGCACCGGAGGCTATGGCGATCGGGTGGAGAGCTTCAACGAGGACGCCAACAAGATTGTCGCGGCCATGTTGGGCCTAATTCCTCGACGGGCTCCGGCGTTTGCGTTCCTCGATCCCGAGGGATCGGAGCTTGAATGGCCGACGGTTGAGGCGATCGCCGAGCACAAGCGCGGGCACAGCCCCAACAAGATCGAGCAACTCATCTTGTTCCCGACCGATATGGGATTTGTGCGGCTCGCGCCCGACCATCCAGAGCTTGTAACCCGAATCTACGGGCACGATGGCTGGAAATACATTTACGCGCGGCGTGAGTCCGGCCAGATCAGCGCCGAGGACGCCCGCGGCGAGTATGTGCGCATGTACGCGGAGGGTTTCAAGCGCTTGGGCTACGCGACGGTGCTTGACCGGCAGATCAAGAAGTCCAACGGCCAGCCCATGTACTTCCTGATCTTCGCTACCGACAACGATGCCGGCGAGCGAATCATGGATTGGGTGTTCGACCGAGTGCGTCTGCGGGTTGAGGAGGAGCTTGGACAGACGACGCTCTTTGACATGGAGAGCGGCCCACGCAAGCGGCGGCTAAACGGCGGCGATAGCTAGCTCGCGGTGCCGCGCACGATCGGACGGCGACGGCATGGCGTCGTAGGTTCGGTCATCGAGCAGTCGGCCCCCTGCCTTCGACGTGCGACCTCCCCACTGCTTAAAGAAGAACGCCACATCCTCCTCAGCGCAGCGGGCGCGCAGGTCGCGTATCCAGGCCGCGTCGCAGCGTCGATGCTTCGCGCCAGACTCGCCGCCCGCGATCAACCAGTCGATACCGCTGAGGTCGAGTCCTTCGAGAGGACCCAATAGCGGCTCAGCGGAGATGAATCGCACCGCCGCATCGACTTCGCGTAGATAGTCCGCTCGGTGCACAAAACGCCGATTCTCGATGGTGACTCCCATCCAAACATTCGGAGCCCAAGGCAACGTCGGTGCTAGCTCGGCCAGGCGCTCATGGCGCTTAGTCAGAATCTGGAAGGTGTGCTGACTCGCCTCCTCCATGACCTCGAACACCTGCCGTATGAACGACTCGGGGATGCGCTCGTGGAAAAGATCGCTCATCGAGTTCACGAAGATCGTCCGTGGACGCTTCCAGCGCAGCGGTTGGTCTAGCCGGTTCGGCCACAAGCGCAAATCGAAACCCTGCTGGTAGGGATGGCCGGGGATACCCCGCCAGCGCTCAGCGAATGTCTCCGCGTAGCAGTGCGCGCAGCCCGGCGAAACCTTGTCGCAACCCGTAACAGGGTTCCAAGTCGCGTTCGTCCACTCGATTGCGCTGTTGTCGGCCAAAGCGATCACTCCTTCGTGCTCGCAAGCCTACCTCCTGCGCCAGATCGAACATATGTTCGTCTCGATGGAGTCAACGAAGTCAATGCGAACCGCCGCTGAGCGCGAGGTCTTCTGCTGCGGCACGGGCGCGATCGGTTCGGTTCATCGTGGTCATGCCAGGTGATTGTGACGCCCAGTACCGACTGTAGTCTCATGCTGACCGGATGCGAACAGACCGACTTGAGAGCCTTGCGGATCGACAACCAAACGCCGCGAACCGCCGGCGGCGGTGCTCGATTTCTACGAGCCGGATGAGGTGGAGATGATTGCCTCCGCTGCGGCCGATGGATCGCATCGCGGCGTACAGCCGGCCAACCTGGGCGCGGAGGAGATCACATGGCGCGCACGCGAAGACGCGCAGGACGGCGAGCTGTTCCGCCTTGCCGCCTACACCGGCCTGCGCCTCGGGGAGCTGATCGCGCTGCGTTGGGAGGACGTCGACTTCGATACGCGGCGGATGGTCGTCCACCGCGCCGTGTCCGCCGGTGTGGAGGGGCCGACCAAGAGCTGGCAGGCACGCTTCCTACCGATCGCCGACCCCGCCGCCGAAGCCCTGGAACGTTTGCAGGCCCGTGGCGACTACACCTCACGCGGGGACTACATCTTCTGCTCGCGCCTTGGGCGGCGCCTCGACCCCTCCGCCGTCCGTCGCCGCTTCAAGGCGGCGCGCGACGCCGCCGGCCTGCGCCCGCTGCGCTTCCATGCCCTGCGCCACGCTGCCGGCAGCCTCGTCGCCCGCCACGCCGATGCGCGCTTTGTGCAGGAGTTCCTCGGGCACTCACGGATCACGACCACCGAGCGCTACATGCATGCCAAGGC
>JBEKYV010000140.1:0-7887 GCA_049510515.1 Solirubrobacteraceae bacterium
TCGGCCCGTTGATGGGGTTGATCGTGCTCCCCTACCAGGGCCGGGAGGTCGCCGAGCGCGAGAGCGCGCGCCGCGCCCCCCGCCGCAAACCGGCCGTCGCACCGGTGGCCGACCCGCTCCGAGACCTGGAGATGCGCTTGACCTACCGCACGGTGAGGGTCCTCGTCGCGATCGCCACGGTACCGGGTGCGAGCAACCGCGAGGTCTCCGACGCCGCCGGCGTCGCCGACCAGGGCCAGATCTCAAAGCTGCTCGTACGCCTCGAGCGCCTCGGCCTGATCGAGAACGTCGGCGAGGGCCACGCCCGCGGCGAACCAAACGCCTGGCAGCTCACCGCCAAAGGCCGCGACGTCGAGCGCACCATCAGCCGCCAGGCCGAGACCGCCGCGCGCTGAGTGGTTGCCTTGCCGCGGATGGGTTTATATCCGTTGAGCGGATAGGTTGATATCACCTCAGCGGATACATACGACCGCGACGTCAGTGCGCGCGAAGTCATCGCCCTTGAAGAGCAAGGGCTCTCCGGTGTTCGCCGACAGCGCGTAGGCGAAGCAGTCGCCGAAGTTGAGCGCGGCGGGGTGGCGGCCCTTGCCGAAGCGCCGCCACGCCGATCGTGCCAGCTCCACCTGGTAGGCATCCACCGCGATGGTCTGCACGTCCGCTCGATGCAGCAGGAGATCGAGCTCTCGGCCGGCTGCCTCTCCCCGTCGAGCCTCGGTGAGCAGTGCGCACTCCAGCAGGTTGCCGGCCGAGATCAACCGGCGCGGGTCGCGCTCGATCGCCTGCGTGAAGGCGCTGCGCTCCGGCTCGTCGAAGAGGATGGCGATGACGGCAGAGCTGTCGAGCACCATCAGCTCGGCATGCCGTGCTCGTCGTAGCCAAGGATCTCATCGTCGGAGCGCGTGTCCAGCAGCGGCAGGGCGGCACAGCGCAGCGCGATCCGGTCGAGCTCGTCGGCCAGGTGCCGGGCGGTGCGTCCCGCGCGCAGCCGGTCGAGGCGTTCGGTCACAGCTACCTCCACGGCCTGCGTGATCGTCTCGCCTGTGGACTGTGCGAGCTCGCGCACGAGGCTGTCGGTCTGTGGGTCCTTGATGTTCAACGACATAGGAAGAATAAGGATAGCAAGGAAGATTCTTTATCGAAGTCGTCGGCGTGTCCCCGGATGGGAGGCAACTAATCCGATTTCGCGCCCTTCCTATTCCGGATCGGTGGGGCGCACTATTCCGATTTGGTGGGGCTCGTTATTCCGGATCGGTGGGGTGTTCTACTCCGCCAGCGCGGGAACGCCCTCGGCCTGCGCGGACCGCGCGGACTCGCGCATCGCGGCGACGCAGTACTCCTGGACCGAGACCTCCATCTCAAGCGTCGCGGCGAGGGCTGGGCGGGCCGAGGCGTCGATCACTCGCTTGGCGCGGCCGACGGCGACGTGCGAGTTGGCGAGCAGCTCCGCCACCAGCTCCTCGACGGCGGCGTCGAGCCGGTCGGGGGCGACGACGCGGTTGAGCAGGCCGATCCGCTCGGCCTCGGCAGCCCCGATCGTGCGGGCGGTGAGGATCAGCTCCTTGGCGCGGCCGAGGCCGACGACGGCAGGCAGGCGGGTGGAGCCGCCGACGTCGGGGATGATCCCGAACTTGACCTCGGGCAGGCCGAGCGTGGCGTCGTCGGAGGCGACGCGCAGGTCGCAGCCGAGCGCGACCTCCAGGGCGCCGCCGACGCAGGTGCGGTGGATTTGGCAGATCACCGGCTTGGCCATCGATTCGCAGAGGTTGGCGCACTCCAGGAAGGTCTCACGGAAGGGCCGCAGTTTGCCGGGCGTCTCGGCGGAGGCGGCCAGCTCGACGAGGTCGACGCCGGCCGAGAAGACGGGGCCCTCGCCGCGCAGCACAACGCAGTGGACCGATTCCTCTGCGGCGGCCTCGCGCAGCGCCGCGGCGAGCGCGCGCAGCAGCTCCTGGCTCATCGCGTTGCGCTTCTCGGGGCGGTTGAGGATCACGTGCCGGACGGCGCCGCGGTCTTCGGTGAGGACGATGCTCATGGTGGCTCCGTTTCAGTGTTCTTTTTCGGCCTATACCACTTCATTTTGTAAAGGGTTTGGGTCCATTTTTTTTCAATGTGCAAAGGCCGCGGCGCCGGGCGATCCTTCTAGCTCAGGTCGAGCACCGGCGTCGGCGGCTCGATGGCCTCGTCGTGGCCCTCCCGCGGTACGATCGCGGTGCCGAGCGCGAAGAACTCGATCGTGTGGCTGCCCCAGCCGTGACTGGTCTCGTCCAGTTTCACGCCGACGATCCCCTCCGCGGTGAGCGCCTGCGCCTCGGTCTGCATCCGCTCCATCGCGAGCTCGCGCGCGTCGTAGAGCGCCTGGGTGAAGTTGGGCAGCTCGACGTTGCGCCCCGTCTGCGCCATCGACTGGAGCATCCCGCGGTGGGCGACGTGATAGACGCAGCTGCCCATCACCATGCCGACGGGACGGTGCCCGGTGCGCAGCAGCGTCCAGAAGTCCTGGCCCGAGAGATCGCTGGTGAAGGGGCGGCCGTTGGGGGCGCGGTGCATCTCGCCCGAGCGGTGCTTGACGGCGGTGCCGATCGCGATGAACTCGGCCATGTCCTGACCCCACTCGTAGCGCCCGATATCCAGACGCACGCCGACGACACCGTCCGCGCCGAGCTGGTCGGCCTCCTCCTCCATCCGCGTCATCGCGAGCTGGCGCGCGCTGTACATCGCCTGCGAGAGCACCGTCAGCTCCTGGCTTTTCTTCCAGCCGGCCATCTGGATGCCGATGTGGTAGATCGAGCTGCCGACCACCAGGCCGACGGGGTCGAAGCCGGCCTGCTTGATCAGCAGGAACTCGTTGACGGAGAGGTCGGAGGTGAACAGGCCCGCGCGGTTCTGCTGCAGGCGCGCGCGGCCGGCCTCGGGAACACCCTCGAGGGACGTCGGGTCGTACCTTGTCTCCTGCTCGCTCATGTGCCGCTCCTTCAGGTTGTCAGGTCGATCGTGGTCTCGGGCGCATACAGCGTGGCCTCGCCGGTCTGGCGGATCGCGGTGCCGATCGCGTTGAACGTGACCATCAGCCCGCTGAGTTTGCCGTTCATCCCCTGCATCTCGTGCCGCACCGCGCGGTGGCCGATCCGCACGCCGACGATGCCCGAAGCACCCATTGCTGTGGCCTGCGCGTTCAGCTCGGCCATCACGCTCTCACGCGCGTTATAGAAAGCTTGCGTGAACGCGCTCAGCTCGAAGTTCTGCATCCCGCCCATCAGCATGCCGCCGCCCATCATCCCGCCACCGAGGCCAGAGCCATAGCCGTAGCTGGCGAAGAACACAGCGCTCCAGGCGACGATCCCGAGCGGCTCGAAGCCACCCCGCACGAGCTTTGAGAAGTCTGCCACCGACAGCTCGGTGAGCACCGGGCGCCCACCCGTGTGCCGGCTGCTCCCGAGGCTGCCGTTGCGACTCACGGCGGTGCCGAAGACCGTGTGTTCGAGCGAGACCATCCCGGTTTCTAGGCTGCTTTCACCGGCGCGCGTATCAACTTCCACGACCGCGTCGGCACCCACGTGCATGGCCTCCTCGGCCAGCCGCCCGAGCGCACGTGTGCGCACCTCGTTGAGCGCTTGGGAGAGCGTGCCCAGCTCGAACATGTTCGAGCCGGTCGGGTCGTAGCCACCTTCCAGTTGACCCCAGGACGACTGGTAGCCCATCTGGTAGATCGAGCTGCCCATCACCTGCGAGAGCGGGCGCAGCCCCAGCTGGTGGGCGAGCGCCCAGCCGTTGACAGTGAGGTCGGAGGTGAACAGGCCGCCCTTATCGCGCAGCTCGCTCAGGCGCCGCTCGGCCGCGACCGTGATCCCGCCCCGTTCGATCCGTGCGAGCGACTGCTCCTGCTCTTCCTCTTCTGTGCTCACCCCAGCAGCCTCTCGAGCGCCGCGCGCGCCTCGGTGCTGCGCTCGGCCTCCGCTTGCAGGTCGCTGGTCAGCGCCGTCACCCACGCGCTGGGGTCGAGCGGCTCGCGCTTGATCGAGATGCCGCCCACCTGGCGTTCGCGGGAGCCCTCGACGCGGCCGTCGGCGACCGTCAGCTGGTAGCAGTTGCCGCCGAGCTCGACCCGCACGAGGCGCACGTGCTTCTCGCCCCGGCCGAGCAGGCCCCCGCCGCGACGCTCGACGTGGATGCGGCCCGGCAGCGACTCTTCGAGCTTGCTCGCGAGCACCTCGACGGAGATCCGAAGGTCGGTACCGTCCGCGCGCAGCCCGGCGGCGGAGAGGTCGAAGTCCTGGTCGGTGGGCATCGCGCAAAGGGTACTCCCGGTGGGCTACCGCCGCGCAGCGCAGCGGGACACTCTCCTGCCCCGGTAGGCTCCCCTCGCGCAACAGGCAATCCAAGTGGAGGTAGAGATGGCGCAGCAGATCGAGAAGGTGGGCGTGCTCGGAGCGGGGCTGATGGGCCACGGCATCGCCCAGGTGGCCGCACAGGCCGGCTACGAGGTGGTGCTGCGTGAGGTGGACGAGGCGACGCTCGCCAAGGGCGTGGGCAGGATCGAGAAGCAGCTGGCGCGCGCCGTGGAGAAGGGCAAGAGCTCCCAGGAGGATGCGGACGCGGTCAGGGCGCGGATCGCCGGCACCGTGCACTACCGCGACCTCGCCGACTGCGACCTCGTGATCGAGGCGATCACCGAGAGCCTTGAGCTGAAGCTCGAGATGTGGCGCGAGGTCGATGAGATCGTCAAGCCGCAGGCGATCTTCGCGACCAACACCTCCTCACTTGCGGTGATCGACCAGGCGGCGGCGACCTCCCGGGTCGAGCAGTTCGTCGGGCTGCACTACTTCAATCCGGCGCAGGTGATGGCGCTGGTGGAGGTCGTGCGCTGCGTCACCACCTCCCAGGCGACGCTCGACATCGCCCTGGAGTTCATCGGCTCGGAGGGCAAGCTGGCGATCCCCACGCGCGACAAAGCCGGGTTCATCGTCAACCGGCTGCTGGTGCCGTACATGCTCGATGCGATCCGGGCGCTGGAAGAGCAGGTCGGCTCGGTCGCCGAGATCGACGCGGCGATGAAGGCCGGCGCCGGCCACCCGATGGGGCCGCTGCTGCTCTCGGATTTCGTCGGGCTGGACACGCTGGGGGCGATCTGCGACGTGCTGCTGGAGGAGTTCAGCGAACGGCGCTTCGCCGCTCCGCCGACGCTACGCAAGATGCTCTCGGCAGGTTGGTTGGGGCGCAAGTC
The DNA here is from genome assembly GCA_049510515.1 of Solirubrobacteraceae bacterium. Classification (GTDB taxonomy): domain Bacteria; phylum Actinomycetota; class Thermoleophilia; order Solirubrobacterales; family Solirubrobacteraceae; genus Palsa-744. The sequence goes on from JBEKYV010000140.1 coordinate 5,222, forward strand.
GGGGACGGGCTTCTACACCTACGCCGGCGTCGAGCCCGAGCCCAACCCCGCTTTGTAGGCTACATTCAACGTATGAGCGACCTGTCGAAGCTGCGCGTCGCGGATGACGAGCGTGAGCAGCTGATCGATGAGCTGCGCGAGCACGCCGGCGCGGGCAGACTGACCTCCGAGGAGCTGGAGGATCGCGTCGGCGAGGCGTACAAAGCCTCCACGCGAGCCGATCTCGACGTGCTGCGCTCCGACCTGCCGGTCAGCTCGACATCGGTAAAGGCGGCGCTTGTCAAGCGCAAGTCGCACCTGCGCCGCCGCCTCGCGCAGGAGGCCGGCGGCTCGGTGGGCGTCTCGGCGCTGAGCGTCGGCATCTGGCTGGCCAGCGGCCCGCCGAACGAGTTCTGGCCGGGGTGGGTGATCGGCTTCACGCTGCTGCCGGTCGTGCGCGACGCGTGGCATCTGTTCGGCCCGGCGTCTGACCTCGAGCTGGTGCAGGCCCGCCAGCAGGCGCGCCACGAACGCAATCTGGAACGCGGACGCCGCCGTAACCGCCGGAAGAATTGGTGGCCCACCCACCCGCCGCGTCCGTGAGCGCCCTGAGCGGCGCGACCGAGCGCGCCCTGCGGGGCGGCCCCGAGCGCCACCACGAGAAGTCCAAGGAGCAGGGCAAGCTGCCGGTGCGCGAGCGCGTGGCGCGGCTGCTCGACCCCGGCACGTTCGCCGAGGAGGCGCTGCTGGCCAACTGGCAGGAGGAGGGGCTGGGGGCGGACGGCGTGGTGAGCGGCCTCGGGCGGATCGGCGGGCGCCCCGTCGCGCTGATGGCCAACGACCCGACGGTGAAGGCCGGCTCGTGGGGCCCGAAGACGGTCGAGAAGATCCTTCGCGTGCAGGAACGGGCGCTGGAGCTGCGCAGGCCGATGGTGTACCTGGTGGACTCCGCGGGGGCGCGGATCACCGAGCAGGTGCAGATGTTCCCGGGGCGCAGGGGAGCGGGGAGGATCTTCCACAACCAGGTGAAGCTCTCAGGCCTCGTGCCGCAGGTGTGCGTGCTGTTCGGCCCCTCCGCCGCCGGTGGCGCCTACATCCCCGCGTTCTGCGACATCGTGATCATGCGCGACGGCAACGCCTCGATGTACCTCGGCTCGCCGCGGATGGCGCAGATGGTGATCGGCGAGGATGTCACGCTGGAGGAGATGGGCGGCGCGCGGATGCACACGGGGGTTAGCGGCTGCGGGCATGTGCTGGTGAAGAGCGACGAGGAGGGGATCGACGCCGCGGTGCGCTACCTCTCCTATCTGCCGGGCAACTTTGAGCAGGCCCCACCGTCGCTCGAGTCTGGCGAGCAGGCGTCACCGTCGCACGGGCGTGGCGCGCAGCCCCTACCCCCGCTCGTCTCCGCCGAGCAGGCCCCACCCTCGCTCGACCCCGCCGGGTCTGCCGCAAACAGCACCTCCCCCTCCTCCCCTCCCAACACCGGGGGCGCCCCCGCGTTCGCCGCCTCAGCGCTCGCCCCGTCCTGCGACACCCCGATCGGCGAGCTGATTCCCGCCGACGAGAACAAGCCGTTCGACATGAAGCTGCTGCTCGATGCTCTGGTGGACGCCGGCTCCTTCATGGAGATCCACGCGCGCTGGGCGAAGGAGCTGATCGTCGGCTTCGCGCGGCTGGAAGGGAGGGCGATCGGGATCGTGGCCAGCCAGCCGAAGGTGAAGGGCGGCGTGCTGTTCGTCGACTCCGCCGACAAGGCTGCCCGCTTCATCTGGACCTGCAACGCCTTCAACGTGCCGCTGCTGTTCCTCGCCGACGTGCCCGGCTTCATGATCGGCACGCAGGTCGAGCGCCAGGGGATCATCCGCCACGGGGCGAAGATGATCAGCGCAGTCAGCGAAGCGACCGTGCCGAAGATCTCGGTCGTCGTGCGCAAGGCCTACGGCGCCGGGCTCTACGCGATGGCGGGGCCGGCCTTCGACCCCGACTGCTGCATCGCGCTGCCGAGCGCCTCGATCGCGGTGATGGGCCCGCAGGCCGCGATCAACGCCGTCTACTACAACCAGCTGCAGGCGATCGCCGACGAGGGCGAGCGCGCCGCCGAGACCGAGCGGCTGCGCGCGGAGTACGCCGCCGACATCGACATCCTGCACCTCGCCTCGGAAATGGTCGTCGACGCTGTGATCGAGCCCGGCGAGCTGCGGGGCGAGCTGATCGCCCGCTTCGCGCTCGCCGCCGGTCGCCGGCGTGAGTGGCCGGCGCGGCACAACCCGATCACGCCCGTCTAGGATGCAGCGATGGACGCCGCCGACCTAGCCTTCGCCGGGATCGCCCGCCAGGCGGAGCTGATCGCCTCTGGGGAGGTCTCCTCGCGCGAGCTCGTGCAGCTGTACCTCGATCGGATCGAGCGCTACGACAAGCAGCTGAACGCCTACAAGACCGTCTTTGCCGAACGCGCGCTGCTCGAAGCCGATCAGGCCGACGCCCGCCGCGGGGCCGGCGGGGCACGTCCGCTGCTGGGGGTGCCGATCGCGATCAAGGACGACACCGACGTGGCCGGCGAGGTCACCTCCTACGGCACGCGCGCCGCGGAGCGGGTCGCGAGCGCCGATCAGGAGGTCATCCGCCGCCTGCGCGAGGCCGGCGCGATCGTGCTCGGCAAGACCAACGTGCCCGAGCTGACGCTG
>JBEKYV010000141.1:0-7855 GCA_049510515.1 Solirubrobacteraceae bacterium
CAACTGGGTAGCGGCATGGAACGAGAACCCCAAACCATTCATCTGGACCAAGACCGCCGAGCAGATCCTCGAGTCCATCTCACGACTTCTAAAACGAATTAACGGCGCGGGACACTAGAAATCCGTTTCTTGAGAAACAGAAACATTCGCCATGCAAAGAAATCGTTTCTTCGCAAATCGAAACGGTCTGCCGCGGCGCCCGGATCTACGGTCGGCGCTCACGCAGGATGACTCGCCCTCCGGCGTGGGGGACGAGGATCGCGCTGCGCCATCGCGGGCGCTCGATGCGCCTGCTTGCGGGCAGCACACGCCTGGTGGCGAGCACCTGCCGCAGGATCGTCTTGACCTCCATGAGGGCGAAGTGCCGGCCGAGGCAGTGCTTGCGGCCTCCTCCCCAGGGGAGCCATGTGCGTGGCTGCTGCGTCTCCTCCAGGAAGCGCTCTGGGCGGAACTCGTGGGGGTTGGGGTAGAGATCGGGGTTGTGGTGCATGAGGTAGGTGCAGCCCACAAGATGCGCAGGAGGGCGGTAGGTCCAGCCGCCGACCTCGATTGGCCTGACGACCTCGCGTGGGATGGCGAACAGGAAGACCGGCTTGTGGCGCAGCGTCTCGTGAACCGTCGCGGTCAGATACTCCTCGTCCCTTCCGCTGTCGATCTCCTCGATCAGGCGGTCCTGCACGTTGGGGTTGTGCGCCAGGAGCTGGAACGCCCAGGCGAGCTCTCCCGTGGTCGTCTCGTGCCCGGCCAGAATCATCGACATGAGGTTGTCGCGGATCTGCCGGTCGGTCATCGGCGAGCCATCCGGGTTCTCCGCGGAGAGCAACATGTCGAGCAGGTCGCCTCGCGGGCTCTCGGTTTCTGCGCGTCGCTGGCGCATGATCTCGTAGATCAGACGGTCCACTTCGGTGCGCCGCTTAACGAACGTTCTCCAGCTCTTGTGCCAGCCCGGCAAGTGACGTACCTTCGGCTCCTGCAGGACGACGCTGAGGGTCACCGCCAGCATGTCCATCAACTGCGCATGTAGCGGCCGCAGTGCGTCGTCTCCCTCTCCGAAGATAGCCTTCAAGATGACTCGCAAGGTGAGCGCGCGAATCCGTGGATCGAGAGGGACAACCGTGTTCAGTGGCCAGGACGCAACCTCGCGCTCGACGATGTCGGCGAGGATCGTGGCGTGATCGGCGACCGTCCGCTGGTGAAAGGCGGGCGTGATCTTCCTGCGTGCGCAGATGTGTTGGTCCTCCTCGAGCAGCATGAACGAGCGCTCGCCGATCAGGGGGGCGATCACGTTCGCGCCGGCGCCCGGATGCAGGTAGCTCGGGTCGCCGGACAGAACCGATCGTATGTCGTCCGGGCTCGCGAGAAATACCAGTGGTGGCATGTCCAGGGTATAGACGGTGAATCGATCGCCCAGACGCTCGTGACATTTTGCGATATAGGCAGCTGGCAGCCACCGGCAACACAGTGTCTGGTAGGTCACTGGAAGGCGCCTGCCGGGGGGCAGTTCGCGTTTGAGGCGAACCATCAATGACGATGAAACAGTGAACGACATTTGTATCTCCTTGTTATGTGTTTTATGCTGAGCGCAGGCCATAGGCAGTTCGCCATAGCCGCAGAATGGGGTGCAGGACACGAGTGAGCGATCCGCCGGAATCGACAATGCGTCCTGTTGTCTGGCGCATTGCGGGAGTCAGCGCACTGTCCTTCGACAGGTACATCGCGAACATGCTGGCGGCGATCAGGATGTGCTTCTCACCGTTGTTCAGTGAGCGGGCTTCGTGTAGACAGCGCCGTATAAACATGCAGAGATGGCGAGTCGCCAGCTCAGGCGTCTGGTAATGAGCTATGTAGCTGTGGTCGCCGTTGGCGGCGTCTTCGACCTGGTCGACGTAGCTGTCGAGCATCGCCGCCAGAGCCGAGGCCCAGGGGAAGTATGCTCTGGGCGTCCGCGATATCTCATCGCTGGTGGGCGCTGGTTCACTGGCGAGCGCGAGCAGCGCGAAGATGGTGAGGTCGGTGCTGGCCGCCGCACTGAGCTCGAACCACATCGCCTCGCGTCCCGATGGGAACTCTTCGGCGGCCCAGGCTTCGAGCATCGTGTCTCGATGCAGCGGATTGAGGTCGTGATTGATCGCACACACCTGACCCCTGAGTGCCTCTCGCGCGAGGAGATGGCGGACGCGCTCATATGAGGGCAATCGAGCGCAGTTCTCCCTGCATACGCTGACCAGCGCGTGTAGGTAGCCGCCGTCGTCGCGCCATGGGTTGTGGCGGTAGTAGTCGGAGATCGGCCGCGCAGGATCGAGCGCGTCGACGAGGGCAAGGTGCATCTGCCTCCCGTTTGCCTGGCCGGCAGCGGCGCCGCGCTCGTTGACGCTGTCCAGGAAGTCCCAGATGATCTCGTAAGCGACGAGCAGTCGAAGCAGGCTCGGGCTGCGAGCACGGGGCAGGATCGAGAACAGTGCAGCGCCGTCGATGTGCCCGCGCTTGGCGGCGAGCGCGCTCAGCGCGTCCTGGCGAATCGGCGCATCGGGGATCTTGCGAGCCAGAGCCCGCCAGTGACGCACCTCCTGGGCGACGACGGGCAGTCCCCATGCCAGCTCTCGCGTTACGGCGGCGCTCAGCGCTTGGAGCTGGTGAGCGGAAAGCGGAGCCGGATCAGATGTGTTGTCGGTAAAGCTGCCTCGGCATGATTCAGTACGCTGGACTGGTGGTGTTCGGGGGTACACGCACTACGAGATAGCCAGGCAATGCGACAACCGCAAGAGCGATCACACAGACGAGCCCGAAGCTCGAGATCGCAGCGAGGCCTTCGATGCTGAAAACGATCGGAAAGCCGGTCACGGTCGCAAGGAAATGACTGCCCAGCAGCTGCGCGTAGAGGCCGAAGATCGCACCGATCGAACAGCCGGCCATGAGCAGGACCGCGGCTTCGCACAGCAGCCATCGCCACAGCACTCCCTCTTCGTAGCCGTGGCACTTGATGAACGCGATCAGATCGCGACGCTGCCAGATCATGGCGCCCATCGCGCCCACCACCGCGAGCATCGCGGCGATCAGAACAAGCAGCCTGATCTGCGTCAACCGCGAGAGGCCCTGGGCCGCCACGGCGTAGTGGCGCTGCTCCCGTTCTGTCGCGGTTTCCACCGCCAGACCAGGCTCTGACGCAAGCGCACGCCGAACGAGGGTGCGCACGGCCGTGGCGGAGGCACCCGCGGCGGTCTGGATCTGGTATGCGCTCGGGTCGCTGTTCGCCCAGGCCCGCGCATAGCCGCTCGAGCTGAGCACGATCGCACCCGGCGGCCATCCGAGGTTCGTCGTCAAAGCGGCGACCCTCAAGGTCAGCGGTCGCGGGGAGGGCAGCGTGAATGCCTGGCCGACGCGCAGGTGGTGTTCTTCGGCGAGTGCCTGCGAGAGCACAGCCCAACCTCCCTCGCGGACTCGCTCGGAGGCGAGAATCGGGTTGCCGCTGATCAGTTGCCCCACCGGGACAGGATGCCCAATGTCGCTCGACGGCGCAAGGATCCAAAGGCGACGGTCACCCCAGTTCAGGAAGCTGCCGCGGTACACCCCAAGCCGACCGACGCCTGGCAGGCGAGCGAGAGTGGCAGCATCCACAGCCTTGAACGGTGTGGTTGGCTGAATGCTCGATCTCCCGCTCGGTATCACCCATACGTCGGCGCTGGAATCAGTGCTCCGGATTGAGGATGCCAGGCCCCTTTCCAGGTTGGCCTGGGTGCCCTGGAACTCGACCACGCCGAAGACCGCGACGGCCGCAGTCGCGGCGATCGCCAGCGACCGCACTCGAGTCTGCGGCGTCTGAAGCTCAGTGACCGCGAGTGCAGAACCCACTCCATCAAGGAGATTCGACACATGCTTGAAGGCGCCCACCAGCCCATCGAACATGAACGGCAGTAGGCAGACCAGCGCGATGACGAGCGCTATGTTGCCGACGACTGCCGCCTGCGTGTCTGCAACCAAAATGACAGTCGTGAGGATGAGGCACAGCAGGCCGATGATGAGCCGCGCCGCGGTCCAGGTTCGTCGATGATCCGCCGAGTCCGATGGTGGCTGCAGGGGGCGGGCGAGAATCTGGCGTACGGGCCAGAGCACCCCCACGATCGCTGCCGTCATCCCGGCGGCGACGGCCAGGGCGACGCTCTGCCAAGTAACGATCCGATTGTTTCCGACCGGGAACGCGGACGCGAGATAACCGGGGGTGGAGCGGAAGACGGCGATCGACAGGATGTCCCCGAGCACCAGCCCAAGGATGCAGGCAAGCACGCCGATCACGGCCGCATCGAACAGCAGGATCTCGACGGTCATCCAGCGGGTGGCGCCGTGGGGACGAACGTCTTCGATCAGCTTGCGCCGCGCTGGCACGGTGATGAGCATCGCGTTGAGAGCGAACATGAAGCCGACCAACGCGCTGATACCGGAGAACAGCTCCTCGCTCTTGCTCTCCGGCGCCACGGCGACCGCGAACAGCCGGGCCTCGAACTGGCCAGATACAAGATTGACGTGCCACGCTCGGGCGAGCTGGGCAAGCGCCGCATGCACCTCGCCGGCGCGCGCCGGGTCGAATCGCACGAAGATCCTGGTCAGTCTGCCGCTCATACCCGTCAGGCGCTGGGCGTAGCCGAGCGGCGCCATCGCGATCGGATTATGGACCAGTTCGCCGATATCGCCTTCCTGCAGCGTCGCTCCGACCAACGTTTCCGCGAACCTCGCGCCGATCTGGAGCCTGACCGCCACAAGGGGGCCCGCGCCGATTTCGCCGGCGAGCGGAGCCGGCAGCGCGATAGCCTGCTGCGCGGAGAGCTGCTTCGCGGAGAAGCGACGCAGCAGAGGCCCGCTTGCCCGCACGGTGTGTGGGTCCACCCCGATCAGATCGACCGACCGTTCGCCGCCCGGCCCGACCAGGTTCACCTGGCTGTCGGCTATCGGCATCGCGTCCTGAACGCCGGGCAGGCGCCGCACTTCCCCCAACAGGCGCTCCCCGAACCCTTCGGGGCCCCTGGCCGTGAGCTGCAGCTGTGCGCTGCCGACAAGCTGGCTGTCGAGCTGTGCCACGGAGCGAGTGAGGCTGGTGCTCGAAATCTGCGAGGCGAACAGCAGCGCCACGCCGACGGCGATCCCGAGGATCGCAAACCCCTCCTGCACGAGCACGGCTCTGGCTTCCAGCCGCGCTTCGTATATGTAGCGGATGCCGGAAAGGCTGATCCCTGCCACGGTCAGGCTCCCTGTCGTGGTAGACCGATCGGCTCCAGTGTGTGGTCGGGCCTGTACTCCGTAAGGCGCCCGTCGCGCAGTTCGTGCACCTGGTCGGCGAATGCGGCCGCCTCGGGGTCGTGGGTGGCAAGCACGAGCGCCATCTCGCGCTCACGGCAGAGATCCCGAAGCAGCCCCAGGACCTCCCGTGTGCGCTGCGTGTCGAGGCTTCCCGTCGGCTCATCGGCGAGCACAAGCTCGGGATCGGTCGACAGCGCGAGCGCGATCAGCACCCGCTGACGCTCCCCCATCGAGAGCTGCTCCGTGCGATGCTGCAGGCGGTCGCCAAGCCCCAGCTGTCCCAGCAGCGGTTCGACCGTGGGCTGAGCCTTGCGCACGTTGGCAAGCAGGAGCTTCAGCGAGGCATTCTGGATCGCCCTCGCCCCAGGGATCAGATTGTGAGGCTGGCCGATGATCCCGAGCTGGTGCAGACGGTACTCATGGGCCTCCTTGCGGGACATCCCGAAGACGTCACGGCCCGCGACCAGCACGCTGCCACCATCGGGCTCACGCAGCCCCGCGATCAGCTCAAGCAGCGTCGTCTTCCCCGAGCCGCTTGGGCCGTAGAGCGCGACGAACTCGCCAGCCGCTACGGTCATCGACACGCCGTCGACGGCGCGGACCGGCTCGCCGCTGCCCACCTGGTAATGCTTGACTAGATCGCGTAGTTCGAGCACCTAAACGCAGCCTACGCCACGTGACCCCGGCTCTCGGCGCGTTCCGGGAAGGGGATGACCTCGCCCTCGCTGGTGAGCCGGCCGAACATGAGCTTCAGCGCGCCCTTGCGCGTGAGCGACCACACCCGATCCGCGAACAGCGCCGATTCGACATCCGAGGCGCTCATCAGCACCCCACACCGCGGATTGGACGCCTCCACCAGGGTGCGCAGCAAATCAGACGCCTCCTCTGTCCCACGACTCCCGAGCGCGTCCAGCAGATCGTCGATGACCACAATTCGCGGGTTGCCGGCGAACGCCCGCGCCAACCCGACCAGCACTCGCTGCCAGTTCGACAGATCCCCCCAAAGGCGACCCGCACACTCCCGCGCCCCGACGCGCTCAAGCGCCTGCGCCGCCGCCCGCTCGGCTCCTCGCCGTCCACACCCATGCAGAGCCAACGGCCACCCCACGAACTTCGACACCTCCACTTTCAACCTCGGCCCGTCGCGGTTGATCCACACGATCTCGTCTCCCAACAGCCGGCAGCGGCGGCGATCCTGTATGTCGGTCAGCTCCTGCGCGCCCAGCGTCACGCTCCCTTCGTCGGGGTACTCCAGCCCGGCCGCGATCTTCAGCAGCGTCGTCTTGCCCTCCAGTCGCGACCCGACGATCGCCACAACCTCTCCCGGGACGACCTCGAACGAGACATCCTCCAGCACCCCCATCGGCTGCCCACCACGCGAGTATCCCTTGTAAACGCGCTCGACCGACAGCACTTCAGGCCCCGATCAACCAGCGCCAGCGGCGGAGATTTCGTCGAGGAATTCTTCGAGCTCGTCACCCAGACACTGAAGGCGCTTGGCCATCAAACCCCACAGCTTTGCTTCGTCCTGCTTCTGGATGCCGCGCAGCCTGGTATTGAAGTCCACGGGCTTCCCTCGTACACGCCTGAGCCGCTGTTCAGCCTTCACTTCGAGCTGTGCCGCGGCGAAGGCAGCCGTGTACGCCCGCTCCTCTTCGCGGACGATCCGAATCAGCGCAACGAGATCCTCGCGCTCGAGGAACTCCAGCTTGCACTGCAGCGCGTCGCAAACCACGGGAGGCAGCTCGGTGTGGCGCAGCCATCCGCGGAAGACCTCAATGCCCTCGGACGTCGCCTCGTAGCGGTCAAGAGACGGTTCAACGCCCTTCTCGACCAGGCGCAAATAGCCTTTCCCCGCCAAGCCTCGCATGTTGTTATATGCAGAGCTTTTGGGGAACCGCGCTGAGGCGAACTGGTCATCCAGACGACGCGCGACACCCGACGCCGTGTCCTGCTGCTGGATCACCAAACCCAGGACCATCATCTGGGGGGTGAGTTTGCCCGAGCTGAATGCTGGCATCGGCGGCATACTACCCAAAGTTCGTAGCACACGTCCGGCCTGGTCGAATGGTCCGGCACTATAAACAGTCAACAGACTGACACACAGTCGGGCGCACAACCTTCCCTACCGCCGGGCCACCCCAAGTCAGAAACATTTTGTGGCAACTGCAGCGCACCAATAAAGGCGAACCAGGGAGTGCACCCGCGATCAGCACCGACGTTGCTACCCGCCATCCGCCCGGAGGTTCTTCGGGAAGGGGATGACATCGGCGTCGCCCGGGGGCCCGTCGGACATCAGCTTCAGGGCGCCCTTGCGCGTGAGCGAGAACACCCGATCCGCGAACAGCGCCGATTCGATGCCGGAGACGCTCATCAACACCCCGCACCGCGGGTCTGACGACTCCACAAAGGTGCGCAGCAAATCGGACGCCTCCTCCGTCCTGCGGCCCCCAAGCCCGTCAAGCAGATCATCGATGACGACGACCTGCGGGCTGCCAGCAAACGCGCGCGCGAGCCCCACCAGAACCTGCTGCCAGTTCGACAACTCCCCCCACCGAAGACCCAC
>JBEKYV010000142.1:0-7850 GCA_049510515.1 Solirubrobacteraceae bacterium
GCGCGCGTAGTCGCTTGCGCCCATCACGATCGCTCCGGGCGGCCAGCCGATGTTGGTGCTCAGCGCCGCCACGCGCAGGCCGATCGGCCGCGGGGCCGGGAGTGCGAAGGATTGGCCGACACGCAGGTGCAGTTCGCTCGCGAGCCCCTGCGAGACAACCGCCCAACCGCCGTGACGCAGCCGGGCGGTCGCCAGCGTCAGGTCCCCATCCAGCAGCTGGCTGGGCGGAATCGGATGCGCGGCCGAGGCCGGAGGCGCCAGCACCCACACCCGCCGCGAGCCGTCGTCGAGGAAGCCACCGCGGTAGAGCCCGACGCCACGCACGTCCGGCAGGCGCGCGAGCTTGCCCACCTGCGATGGGAGAAAGCCGGTGGTCGCCAGCACGTTTTGCGCGCCCGCCGCCGTCACCCAGATGTCGGCGCCCGCGGCGAGGTCGTGAGCGGTGTGGTCGAGCCCGCGCTGCAGGTTGCTCTGCGCGCCCTCGACCGCCACGCTGCCGAAAACCGCGGTGGCGCCGGTCGCGGCAATCGCAAGCGTGCGCGACCAGTTGGCGGTCGATCTGAGCTCGATCACCGCCAGGTGCGCCGCGGTGCTGCTGAGCGAGCGCTGCAGGCGGTCGGCCACACGCAGGCACACGCTGAGCAGCCACGGCAGCGCCAGCAGCAGCGCGACAACGAGGCTGACGATCCCCACGATCGCGGCACCTGGAACGACAAGCAGGGTGACGGCGGTGATCGTCCAACACACCAGCTCACCCAGCGCGAGTCGCAGTCCCAAGCGCGACCTCACGTGCGCAGGTCCGACCGCGAGCCGGCGCGCGAGGATCGCCCTGCGCAGCGACACCAACACGCCCACAAACGCGGCCAACATCCCCCCGCACGTGGCAAACACGATGCTCTGCCAGTCGACGATGCGCTGCGCGTCGATCGGGAAGGCGAACGAGAGATAGCCGGGGTTGGCGCTGAACAAGGCCGCGGAGAGCAGATCGCCGAGCGCCAGCCCGAGCAGCGAGGCGAGGACGCCAAGCACGAGCGCATCAAACAGCAGCACCTCGACGATCATCCGGCGGGAGTAGCCGTCCAGGCGCAGGTCTTCGACGAGGTTGCGGCGCTGGGAGGCCGTGAACATCAGCGCGTTGAGAGCGAACAGAAAGCCCACCAATGCGCCGATCACCGAAAATAGCTGCGCCGACTGGTTGCTCGGCGCGGCGGCTTGGTTGAAGAGCGCGGTGGTGAAGTCGGCGGGCTGCACGTTCAAGCGCCCCGCGGCGAGACGCTCGAGCCCGGCGTGTACCACGCGTTCGCCGCCGTCACGGGGCTGCACAAGGATGCCCGTCAGGCGGCCGGGCATTCCGGCCAGCTTCTGGGCGTAGGCGAGCGGCGCAAATACGATGCGGCTGTGTGTGAGCGCGCCCAGGCCGCCTTCGAAGAGCACGGCGCCGATGAACACCTGGGCAGCGTGGCCACCGATCTCGAGCTCCCCTGTTTCAAGCGAAGCCAGGCCAACTGAGTCGGCGAGCTCGACCGGCAGCGCGAGTGCCCGCTGGTGATTGAGCTGGGCAGCACTGAAGCGGCGCAGCAGCGGCCCGCCGAGATGTGCGTAGCGTGCGTCGGTGCTGAGCAGTTCAACCGGCTGCTGACCGCGTGGTCCAATCAGGTTGGCGTGCTCCTCGAACACCGGGATCGCGGCCTGCACTCCGGACAGACGCCGGACATCGCCGAGCAGGCTCTGGTCGAAGCCCGCCGGGCCGCGCGCAGCCAGCTGAAAGCGCATCTCCCCAACGACGCCGTTGACGAGCTGCCGGATCGAGTTGTCGGGGCTTGCGCGAACGATCTGTGAGGCAAACAGCAGCGCGACACCAACCGCGATCCCCAGGACCGCAAACAGCTCGTGCGCGAGTCTCGCACGCAGACGCACCCGGTAGAGGAGAATTATGTTGCGCAGCCTCATACCGCGAGCCGGCTTTCTAGGACGCATCGAGGGAGGCGAGCACCGGTTCGGGCGCGTAGTCGCCGAGTCGTCCGTCGCGCAGGGAGTGCACACGATCGGCGTACGCTGCCGCCTGCGGGTCGTGCGTGACGAGCACCGTCGCCACTTGACGCTCACGGCATAGCCCAGCCAGCAGCGCGAGCACCTCACGGCTGCGGCGGGAATCGAGGCTGCCCGTCGGCTCATCGGCGATCACCAGCTTCGGCTCGGTCGAGAGCGCCCGCGCGATCATCACCCGCTGGCGCTCGCCCATCGAAAGCTGGTCGGGACGGTGACGCAGGCGCTCTCCCAACCCGAGCTGCTCCAGCAGTGGGCTCACGCGGCGATGGGCCTCGCGCGGGGTGAGGTCGGTGCCCAACAGCTTCAGCGCCGCGTTGTCGAGCGCGCCCACCCCTGGGATCAGGTTGAGCGTCTGGCGTACAAATCCAAGCTCCCTCAGCCTGTAAGCGGCGCCCTCCTGCTCGGAGAGCGCCGACACCTCGCGCCCACCCACGCACACCGTCCCGCTGTCGGGACGCAACAGTGCGGCGATCAGCATCAACAGCGTGGTCTTGCCCGATCCGCTGGGCCCGTACAGCGCGACCAGCTCGCCTGCCCCGACCGACATCGACACTCCGTCAACAGCCCGGACTGGCTCGTCTTCACCCAGCCGGTAGTGCTTGACCAGATCGCGCAGCTCGAGCATCACACCCACTGCTGCCTCTTCAGCGCGAGGATCACAGCCCCACCCCAACGACAGCAACACGCAACGACAGGCGCGACAAACGGCAGCGGCTCGCAATCGGCCCAGGCGGCAGCGGATTTGCGGGCTGAGCCAGCGCGAGCATCACACCAGTTGCTGCCTTCCACGCAGATGAACCACCTTGCCCCGCTGCAACTCCGCCGGCGGCGGAGCCGGCGGACTCGGAGCGCTCGCCAGACGGCCGCCACCAAGCGAGAAGATCTGATCGGCTCGCATCGCGGCCGGCATGTCCGGGACGGCCATCAACACGGCGATCGCTTCCTCGTCCACAAGCGAGTGCAATAGCGCCGTCACCCGCTCGCGCTCGCGCACGTCGAGGTTGGCCGTCGGATCGTCCACCAACAGCAGCCGCGGCGCGCGCGCGATTGCGTGGGCGATCCCGATAAGCGTGCGCTCACCATCGCAGAGGCTGCCCCATCGCTGACGCGCTTGCGCGGAGAGCCCCACCCGCTCGACGGCCTCCTCGGCGCGAGCGTACGCATCGCGGCGACCATGCTCGGCCAGCAGTGGCAGCGCCACGTAGTCGAGCATCCGCAGATCGCTCTTTGGCCCTGTGCGCCGCACCCAGCCGATCCATTCGAGCATCAACCGCGCGTGCTGGCGCTCGGAGAGGCCGGCGAGGTCCACGCCATTGAAGCTCACGCTGCCGCTGTCTGGAGTCTCCAGGCGTGCCGCCAGCTTCAGCAACGTCGACTTGCCGGACCCGCGGGTGCCCCAGACTGCCGCAAGCTGCCCCGCCTGCAGCTCGAGCGTGACGTCGCGGAGCACCCCAACCTCGGTGTCGCCGCGCCAGTAGCTCTTGCCGACGCCTTTGAGCGACAGCAGAGCGCCCACCCTCACCTCCTCGAATGGCTCCCGCTCGCGGACCGATGGTCTGCGCTTTGCCAGCACCTCGTGTACAACATACTCAACCCGCTGGAAAACGTGCTGCGCGGAGCTGCGGGCTGGTGGCATGCGCGACGCGCGCCTGCGGGCCGGCCGCATGCGATGCTTGGGCTTGCCGGCTGGTTGCATGCAACGTATGGGCCTGCCGGCTGACTGCATACGCATCCTGGATCTGCGGGCTGGTGGCCCGCTCGTATTCGGTGTGCATCCCTTCGAGGGATTCCCGCACGCCCTGCAGCCAGGTCAGGCGCGCCTCCCAGAAGGAGAGCTCCGCGTCGCGGATATGCACCAGCACGAGCCCCGACCACCTGTTGGGCGCGGGAGGACGCATCCGTTCGAAGGTGTGCTTGAGCTCCTGCACCCGCGCCAGGCAGATCAGCTCCTGCCCGTAGACCAGCTCCACCAGTCGTGGCAGGTTGTGGGGCTGGCAGAGGGCGACCTTCATGTGCAGCTCGTCGCGTAGGGGAGGCGCCGTGGATGATCTGAGCAGCCACTCCTCGAAGTGCCTTACGCCGGCGGGAGTCGCTTCGAAGGAGCGCGAGTCCGAGCGCGACCCAGGCGCTCGCCGTGAGGCGGAGCGCGGCAGTCCCGCAACGGCTTGCTGGCGCCTTGCGCCGATCTGCTCGGCAGGTGTCGCAACGGCTCCGCGCACGCCCACAGCCGTCAGCTGTGGCCTGGCGACAGCCCTCCGCCCGGATGACAACGACGTCCCCGCCTGAGAAATCCCGTGTGCCCGCTCTGGTCCTTGATCCTCCCCGGCCTCGCCGACCGCTCGCACCAGGCCGTCGCGCTCCAAGCGCGTGAGTGCCGAGTAGACATTGGAGTCGACGAAGCCCGCCGATGAGAGTCGCTGACGTAACTTGGCCGTAAGACGATGAGCGGGACCGGGCTCCTCGATCACCAGCCCCAGCACTGCAATCTTTGCTGACATTTCCCGCCGGCCCCCTTTGATAACTGGCTCCTTGGGTTCCTCGCATAGTAGGACAACGTTTCCCCCGCCCCCGGACAATGCGTTACATAAACCGTACACCAAACCGGGACGCGATGCAGCTTTTTGGCGAACGGTTCGGATAACTTGAGAATAAGTCTCCGTATTCGGACCGTACCATCAATCCCCTCAACCCTGCCCGCGCGGACGTGCGATGACTCATAGACAGGAGCCCACCGCCAGCTCGACGCCCCGGGTGCTATCCGAGCTATCCGATTCCCAAACGATCGAGCAGGCTTTCATCGCGGCGCCAATCGCGGCGCACCCTCACCGACAGGTCAAGGTGCACCTTGACGCCGAGCTCCTGCTCGAGCTCTCCCCGCGCGGCGCTGCCGATCGCCTTGATCATCCGTCCCCTCGCACCTACCATGATCGCCCGCTGGGAGTCGCTCTCCACCCAGATCAGCGCGCGCACCCGGGTCAACCCCACCCGCACGTGCTCGATCTCCTCCACCACCACCTCCACAGCGTGGGGCAGCTCTTGAAATGTCCGCCTGATCGCCGCCTCGCGGATCAGCTCCGCCGCCATCAGCTGTGGTGACTGATCCGAGCGGGCGTCGGCCTCGAACAGGAAGGGGCCCTCAGGCAACAGCCGGCACAGATGCGCAACCAACTGTGGGACACCCTCCCCCGTGCGAGCCGAAACTGGGAACACCTCTGCCTCGAGGCCCAGGTCGGCTGCTCCCTGCAACGCCGCGAGCGTCTCGGCCCGGCTCAGACGGTCGATCTTGTTAACCGCGATCGCCACTGGGGCAGGCCCCTGAAGCGTGTGTGCAATGAAGCGATCGCCGGGACCCACACCCTGCTCCCCGTTGAGCATCAACAGTGCCGCGTCGGCGCCCTGCAGCTCCTTGCGTACCCGCTGAGACATGCGCGCCGTCAAGGCGTCACGCGGGCGCTGAACTCCGGGCAGGTCCACAAGCACGATCTGGCTGTCGGCCTCAGTGCGCACACCCCTGATTGCGCGGCGCGTCGTTTGCGCGTGATCGGAGACGATCGCCACCTTGCCGCCCACCACCATATTGACCAGCGTTGACTTACCCACGTTGGGGCGTCCCGCCAGCGCCACAAAGCCCGCGCGGGTCACATCCGGGCCCGACTCATAACAACGCCCGAGCGGATCCGGTGCTCGCGGGCAAGCTCTCCCATCGCAGCAGCTCGGCCTGGATCGCCAACATCTCCCCGCTATCGAGCTCGTGATCCATCCCGACCAGATGGAGCACACCGTGGATGATCGCCTCGAGGAGATCCTCGGTGTGCTCGGGGCAGATCACCACATCGCCCAGCTCTCGAGGCGGCTCGCAGCCGGGCGCGCCAGCGGCGCCAGCGCGCTCGCTGGAGGACATCGAGGCAGTGGACGCCATCGAGGCCTGTGGGCTGGCGCCGTCGATCGGGAACGAGAGCACATCCGTCGGGCCGTGTTTGCCGCGATGGCGTTCATTCAACTGAGCGATGCGCTGCGCGTCGACGAACTCGATCGCCAGGTGACCATCGTCGACGCCCGCGGACGCCGCGGCGAGGATGCACAGCCGCCGCAACTGGCGCGCTGCTGGAGCCAGCTCTCCGAGCGCGTCTGCGCCCAGCACCTCAATCTCCACGCGGGCGCTACCCCTGCCGCCGGCGATCCGCCGCACGGATCCCCCGGGCGTCGCGCTGGGAGTGCGCGTCGTATGCCTCGACGATCCGCTGCACCAGCTTATGGCGCACGACGTCCTCTCCGCCGAAGCGCACGAACTCGATCCCCTCCACGGTGTCCAGCACCGCCCCCACCGCGATCAAGCCGGACTGCTGCTCGGGTGGCAGATCCACCTGGGTGACGTCGCCGGTGACGACCATCCGCGAGCCGAAGCCCAGTCGCGTGAGGAACATCTTCATCTGCTCCGGTGTGGTGTTCTGCGCCTCATCGAGGATCACGAAGGAGTCGTTGAGCGTTCTACCGCGCATGAACGCCAGCGGCGCGATCTCGATCACCCCGCGCTCCAGGTACTGGGTGACCTTCTCCGGGTCGAGCATGTCGTGCAGCGCGTCAAACAGTGGGCGCAGGTAGGGGTCCACCTTCGCCATCAGGTCGCCCGGCAGGAAGCCCAGCCGCTCGCCCGCCTCCACTGCCGGGCGGGTGAGGATGATCCGGTTGACTTCGTTGCGCGAGAGGGCCGCCGCCGCCATCGCCACCGCGAGGAAGGTCTTGCCGGTGCCCGCCGGGCCGACCCCGAAGGTGATCGTGCGCTCGCGGATGCAGTCCACGTAGCGCTTCTGATTGACGGTCTTCGGCGCCACCCGCAGCGAGCGGTGGCGCCACACCACGTCCTCCAGCACCTTCGCCGGGGACTCGTGCGCATCCAAAGCCCCGGTCACCGCCGCGATCGTCCCCGGGCCGATCTCATGCCCGCGCGCGATCAGCTCCGAGAGCTCCTTCACCACTCGCTCTCCCGCGCGCATCTCCACCTCCGATCCATCGAGCGTCAATAGGTTGCCGCGCAAGAACACCCGGCACTCGAGGTGTCCCTCGAGCGCTCTGAGCACGGCGTCCTGGCTGCCCGCCAGCTCCGCCGCGACTTCGCCCGGCAACTCGATCTGGGTCCTCATCCGTCGAGGGCGGCCCGCACCAATCCCGAGACGCGCTTGCCGTCCGCGCGGCCATCGACCGCGGCCATCGCCACCCCCATCGCGCGTCCCATGTCTCTGACCGACTCGGCCCCGCTGTCCTTTACCGCCCGCTCGACAATCTCGCGCAGCTCTGTGTCACCGAGCTCAGCCGGCAGGTAGCCGGTGATCAGCTCCGCCTCGTCCCGCTCGCCGGCCGCCAACTCCTCGCGGCCGGCCTCCCGGTATGCCTCCGCGGCCTCCAAGCGGCGCTTGCGCTCGCGGCGCAGCACCGCCAGCTCGTCGCCGCCGCCGAGCTTGGCGTCCTTCTGCAGCTCCGAGAGCACCATTCGCAGCGCGCTCACGCGCTCTTTCTCCCCCGCCTTCATGGCGGTGGACAGATCGCCCTTGAGCTGCTCTTCGATGCTCACCTGTGGGCCAAGGATAGCCGCACTGGCGAGTGTGGGGTCCACGTTGGTCGGTAGCTCACACCGGCGTCACGCGCAATCCGTCCGCGTGCAACTCCTCCACGCTCACCTCGACCAACTCCCCCGCGCGCGCCGCGTCGGCCGGCAGGTAGCAGCGCGTGTAGTCGGGGGTGTATCCCGAGCACTGCGTGTGCGCCACCTTGTCCACCAGCACACGCTCCCGCCCGCCTAGCTT
>JBEKYV010000143.1:0-7846 GCA_049510515.1 Solirubrobacteraceae bacterium
ATCCCATCGCTGTGGCCCGAGCCGTTCGGGCTGGTTGGGATCGAGGCGCTTGCTGCCGGCCGCCCAGTGGTCGCCAGCCTCACCGGAGGGATCCCCGACTGGCTGCAGGACGGCGTCACCGGCATCGGTGTCCGGCCCGGAGACGTGCGGGGGCTCGCGCTGGCGCTCGACGAGCTGCTCGCCGACCCGGAGCGCCAACGGGCGATCGGTGCGGCCGGCGGGGAGATGGTCGCCATACGGTTCTCCCCCGAGCGGCATGTCGAAACGCTGATCGAGGGATATCGGGTGGCGCGCGAAAGCTGGGAGGATCGGCCCGGCGGAGAGGCTACCGCGCCACCGGCGCAAGCCGCGAAGCAGCCCACAGCGATGGCTCGACGCTGACGACCCCGTCGAGCAGCCCTCCAACAGCCTCCACCGTGCGTGCGACGCCCATCCGCTCCTCGGCGAAGGCGCGACCGCGCGCCCCGAGCGCCTCGCGCGCGGCGTCGTCGCCGAGCAGCTCGCAGATCGCGTCGGCCAGCGCCGGCGCCGTCGGCTCGACCACCGAGGCAGCCTCGCCCCACACGAGCTCCAGCCAGCGGCGGGGACCGTCGATCGCGAGCACCGGCCGGCCGGATGCGAGCGAGGCGGCGAGCGTGCCCTTGCGCGAAGAGGGGCCGGCGGCGTCGGCAAACAGCAGCAGGTCGCAGGCGGCGAGCGCGTTGGAGAGAGCCTGCGCGGGGAGCGTGTCGGAGAATTCGAGCGCTTGCTCGATCCCGCGCGCGCGCGCCTCGCGCAGCCACGTTGCAGCCACCGGCGAACGGCGGCCCGGCGCCCCGAGCAGCACAAGCAGCGGCGCCACACCACCCTTTGAGAGCAGCACGATCGCGTCCAGCACCAGCGAAAGCGCAGCCCCCTGGTAGGAGTAGCCGAACAGCCCGAGCACCGGCTGCGCACGATGCCCCACAGGCTCGGCTAACGCAGCAGGCCGGTGGGAAGGGGCAGGGCGCGACCCGGGGAGCGCCGAAGGCAGATCGGGCGAAACGGGAGACGGTCCGCCAACCGGGGGCGGCAGGTTGGAGAAGACCGGCGCGAACGCGGCCGGCCGCCACGGCAGCCACCGCCGCGACTCCAGCCAGTGCGCGCGGAAGTCGGTGGTGAGCAGCACCGCCGCGGAGCTGCGCATCACATCGATCAGCAGCGCCCTTTGCGTGATTGCCCACACCTTGCCACGCAGGCCGCCGTGGCGCCACGGGTAGACGTACTCGTGCAGCACAGCCACCACCGGGATCCCCGAGCGCCGCAGAACCGCGAGCACTGGGGCGACGAACAGTGGTAGGCCGCGGTGGGAGAAGGCGAACACCGAGTAGTGCAGCAGGATCGCGTCCGGGCGCTCCCGCGCCAGCTCGCCGCCGAGCGCCTGCCCCCACGCGCGGATCTCGGCCCCTCCGCGGCGCATCGACTGCTCGCGGCGGTCCAACCAGTGCAGCGAGCAGGACACCTCCTCGCGGTCCAGGCCCTCGGCGAGCAGCAGCGCGTGGTCGCGCGCGCCGCAGGTGGGTCCCAAAGACATGCCGACCACGGCGATACGCAGCGCCGGTACTCCCGCTGAGAGATCGGGCTCGCGCCCCCCAACGGCCTCTCGCCCGGGGCCGGTGGACGATGGGTCGCGATCCTGCGCGAGCCCGTACGTTTCACTACCCACCGAAGGCCTCCCCGCGGTAGGCAGCGTCGAGCGCCTGTGTGAGCGCGTCGAGATCGCCCGTCGGCACCACCAGCCCGTTGCGGCCCGGCTCGATCAGCTCGCGCATGCCGGTGTTGGCGCTGACGATCGCGGGGACACCGCAGGCGAGCGCCTCGACGGGTGCGTACCCGAACCCGTCTTCGTAGCTCGGGTGCACGTACACCGCCGCGCGCTGCAGATGCGCCAGGGGGTCGCCCGGGCGCACAACGATGCGCGCGTCCTGCGCGCAGGCTCGCTGCACGAAGCGCCGCATCCCCCGAGTCCCCCACCCTCCCGCCAGCACCAATCGCAGGTCGGGGTGTGGCAGCCGGCGGACGGCGTCGATCAGCAACGGCACGCCCTTGGCGCCGGAGAGGCTGCCGGTGTACACGATGTCGAAGCTCGACGTGGCCCCGCGCGCGCCCGCGTCGGGCACGAAGCGGGGGGCGGGCGTCAGCGGGAAAAGGGCCAGCCGCTCCTCGGGCACCCCCTCCTCGACGAACGACCCCCAGGCGTGCGCGGAGGAGACGTAGATGCGATCCGCGAGCGCATACTCGGCGAGGTTGCGCCGCAGCAGGCGGGTGGCCCAGGGGCGCTCCAACGGGTATTGGCGGTGGGCGAGGGCGTACATCCGCACCACCCGCCGCAGGTGCGAGTTGGCGGACATCAGCGACAGCGACTGCATCCGCGCGCGCCTTGCGGCCCGCAATTGCAAAAGCGCCGAGCCGTTGAACGCGATCAGGTGCTCCGCCGCCGCCGTCGGCAGCCGCCGCGCGGCGTCGAGGTCGAAGGCGACATTCGCCGCCCACGCGCTCCACGCGGGGGAGCGGCGGGCGAGGGGGGCGATCGCGGCGAACAGCGCACCCGTCCCAGCCGCGCGGCGGGACCTGTTGAGGGGGGAGACGCCGATCTCCCCATCGCCGCGAGGGCTTGGGTCGCAGATGCAGACACCCGCCGCCCCCCGCCGCGCAAGCGCGTCCAGCGTCTCTTGCAGGTGGCGCCCGAGACCGCCCACACCGAGCGGCGTCGAGCACGAGACGACGGCCCGGCCGGACGGCAGTGCCTCCTCCTGCGCGCGTTCGCGCTCGGCTCGCCACCCCACGTCGAACGGCCCCCGTGGACCTGCCTCGACCGCTCGCGACCGCTCGCTTGGCGACTGGCGAACGCGCTCGACATCCGACCATTCACCAGCGGCGCGCTCGGACGCAATCACCCGCTGCTCAGCTGAGTTGGTCATAGCCCCACAGGCTCACCAGGTCGCGATCGAGGTACTCGCTCAACGCCACCACCTCCGGCGCGAAGCGGCGGCGCAGCTCTCGCATCAGCGCCTCGTCCACCGGCGGAGGGGGAGCGAGCACCAGGCGCCGCTGCACCGCTTCCAGGGCCGCCCGGCGCAGGCGACGGGGAGCGAGCGCCTTGAGCGACGCCTTCGCGACGCGCGACACGGGGCCGCGGCCGACGGACACCGCGTGCACCAGCTCGTCGAGCGGTTGCGAGCGGATGCGCACCGTGGCGTTGACCTCGGTGGGCTCGATCGGCAGGCTGTCGTCGGCGCCGACGAAGCGCAGCACGCGGCGCACCGTGGCGTCGTTGTCGGCCCGGTAGTCGTCGTAGATCAACACCAGCAGCTGCTCCTCTGCAAACGCCGTGCGGTAGCGGCGCAGCTGCTCGGCGTAGCGCACGTACTCCGAGTACAGGAGCGTCTGCGGGCGCCGGCAGCGCCGCGGGATCCGCCGCCCAGCGCGACGGGCATCCTCGAGCGCCAGCGCCGCGCGGAGGTCGGTGACAGTCTCGTAGTGCGACTGCAGGTTCTGCAGGTGCAGCGAGCGCAAAAACGAGGCGGGCTCGCGCAGGATCGCGATGATCTTCGCGGCCGGCTGCACCTCGGCGATGCGCCGCGCGGCGGTGGGCGACCACAGGTACATGGCGGAGCGCTCGCCGACCAGCTGCTCGGGGCGGGCGCCGGCGAACAGCGCGCGGTACTCCTCAAGCGTGGCGGGTAGCGCGGCGCGGTGGTCTTCGCGCGGTAGCTCGCTGGCGAAGAAGGCCGGTTCGCGCAGCTCGGGGGTGAAGATCCCGGGGTGCGCGGCCAGCATGTCGTACAGCGCCGTCGTGCCGCACTTGGGGTTGCCGGCGATGAAGAAGTCGGGGACCCTGCCGTGTGATGTGGGCGCAGGCGTATCCCCAGCAGGCCCAAACGTCTCGCGCGAATTCGGGCAACGGCCCGCCTCGCGCTCGGCCGCCGCCGCCCCGCGCTCGCCCGCTGTACTCTCGCGCTCGCCGGACGACGATGAGAGGATTGGCTCAACCGACGCCGCCATAGCCCCACTCGCTCACGAGGTCGCGCTCGAGGTACTCGCTCAACGCCTCCACCTCCGGCGCAAATCGCCGCCGCAGCTCCACCATCAAGCCCTCATCGGGCGGTTGGGGCGCACCGTAGAGAACGTGCCGGCGTACGGTCCGCATCGCCCTGGCGCGTATCCACTCGGTGGTTAGTGCCTTAATCGATGTATTCACCACCTGCCCCAGCGGGCCGCGCCCCGTGCGCACCGCAAGCGTCAGCCGCGCCAAGCCCACCGAGCGCATGCGGACGGTCGGGTTGGCCTCCAGCGGAGGGATCGCCACGCCGTCGTCCACCTCCAGGAAACGCAGCGCCCGGCGCACGGTCGCCTCGTTGTCGCGGCGGAAGTCGTCGTAGATCAGCACCAGCACACGATTGCGCCCGAACAAATCGTGAAAACGGCGCAGCTGCTCGACGTAGCGCACGCGCTCGGAGTAGCGCAACACCGTCCTGCCGTCGCGCACGATCTCCTCTTTGGCGATCGCACTGCGCAGATCCCGCTCGGTCTCGACGTGGTCTTGCAGGTACTGCATGTGCAGCGAGCGCACGAAGCTCGCCGGCTCGCGCAGGATCGCGACGATCCGCGCGGCGGGCGCGAGCTGGGCAATGCGCGCGGCCGCGTGCGGCGAGCGCAGATACGACGGCGAGGCCTCCCCTGCCTGCTGGTGGGGCAGTGCTGGAGCGAACAGCCCGAGGTACTCTTCGAGCGTGCGGGGCAGTCCATCGGGTGGCGCAGTGGATGAGAGCCCACTGGGCCGCGACGTGGATGGGGGCCCAACGGGCGGCGAATGGGGGGAAGCCACCGCCGGAGCAGCCTGCCGTGGCGCCGCGGGGGCCGAGTGCCCGGCGTGCTCCTCCGCAGCGAAGAAGTGCGGCTCCTTCAGCCCGGGCATGAAGATCTGGTGATGGCGGCGCAGCATCTCGTACAGCGCCGTGGTGCCGCTCTTGGGGTTGCCGACGATGAAGAAGTCGGGGATCCTCGCTCTGGCCCCCGCGGCAGCGTGGCTCGCGCCGACACAGCCCCCCTCCCCCTCCTCCAAAACCCCACGCCCATCCGAGCGCGGGGCCGGTGCCTGCTCAAGCGAGGCCGTCATAACCCCACAGCCCCACGAGGTCGCGATCCAGGTACTCGCTCAGCGCCACCACCTCCGGCAGGAAGCGCCGCCGCAGCTCCAACATCAGCTCCGCGTCGGGCGGCGGCGGCGCGCCGAACACCATGCCCCGCCTCACCGCGCGCAGCCCCGCGTGGCGCAGCCGCCGCGAGGTGACCGTCTTCAGCGACGCCTTCACCGCCTCCGCCACGGGCCCGCTGCCCACCTGCACGGCCTGCACGGCGCGGTGCAGGTGCAGCGAACGCACGGCGACGGTCGGGTTGGCCTCGACCAGCTCGAGCGGCGCCAGCTCGTCGACTTCGAGGAAGCGCAGCACGCGGCGTACGGTCGCCTCGTTGCGGGCACGGAAGTCGTCGTAGATCAGCACCAGCACCCGCGCGCGCCCCAACAGCTCGTGGTAACGGCGCAGCTGCTCGACGTAGCGCACCTGCTCGGAGTACAGCAGCGCCTGCGGGCGCGGGCAGCCGGGCGGGATCTGGCGTCCCTCGCGGCGCTCCTCCTCCAGCGCGAGCGCCCGGCGCAGGTCGCGCTCGGTGTCGACGTGCACCTGCACGTTCTGCAGATGCAACGAGCGCAGCAACGAGGCGGGCTCGCGTAGGATCGCAACGATCCGCGCCCGCGGCGAAAGCTCGGCTATGCGCGTGGCGGCGGAGGGGGACAGCAGATACGAGGAAGAGGCCTCCCCGGCGCGCTGGTCGGGCCGGGCGGGGGCGAACAGCGCGAGGTACTGCTCCAGCGTCTCCGGCCGCCTGCCGACCACCGCCCCGCGCACCGGCGAGCGCTGCTCGGGCGCCAGGTACCACGGCTCCTTGATGTCGGGCATGAAGATCTGCGAGTGCGAGCGCAGCATCCGGTAGAGCGCGGTCGTCCCACACTTGGGGTGCCCGACGATGAAAAAGTCGGGCACCCTGGTCCCCCGCGCGGGCCGAGCGCCGGCGCCCTGGCCACTGGACTCTGGAGAGCCCCCACCAATCGTCCGATCGCCGGAGCCGGGCATCGTGGTTGGGTCAGCCGAGACGGTCATAGCCCCAAAGCGTCACGAGATCGTGGTTGAGGTACTCGCTCAACGCCTCCACCTCCGGCGCAAACCGCCGGCGCAGCTCCAGCATCAACGCCTCATCCGGCGGCGGCGGCGCGCCGACCACGAAGCGGCGCCGGACGGCATGCAGCGCGGCGTGGCGCAGCCGCCGTGGCGCCAGCGCCTTCACCGGGGCCCGCGCCGCGCGCGCGAGGGTAGAGTCGCCGACCGTCAGCGTGTGCACCAGCTGGTCCAGCCGCTGCGAGCGCATTCCCACCGTGGGGTTGACCTCGCTCGGCTCGAGTTGCACGGTGGGGTCGACTTCGAGGAAGCGCAGCACCCGCCCCACCGTCGCCTCGTTGGCGGCGCGGAAGTCGTCGTAGATCAGCACCAGCAGCTGCTCCTCGGCGAACACCGCGCGGTAGCGGCGCAGCTGCTCGACGTAGCGCACGCGCTCGGAGTACAGCAGCGCCTGCGGGCGCGGCGAGCGGCGCGGGATCTGGCGGCCCTGGCGCCGCGCGGGCTCCAGGGCAAGCGCGCGGCGCAGGCTGCGCTCGCTCTCGATGTGGTTTTGCAGCAGCTGCAGATGCAGCGAGCGCAGAAAGGAGGCGGGCTCGCGCAGGATCGCGATCAGCCGCGCCCCCGGCTGCAGCGCGGCGATCCCCAGCGCGGCGGTGCTCGACGCCAGATACGAGGAGGATGCCTCCCCCACCAGCCGCCCGGCGGGGGCGGCGCCGAACAGCGACAGGTACTGCTCCAGCGTCACCGGCAGCGGCCCGGTGCCTTTGCGTTGAAAGCGCGAGCGCAAATCGGTGGCGAAGTAGGCGGGCTCCTTCAGCGCGGGCATGAAGATCTGCGGGTGGCGGCGCAGCATCTCGTACAGCGCCGTCGTGCCGCACTTGGGGTGGCCGAGAACGAAGAAGTCGGGCACCCTTCCCCGCGTCTCCCCGGGGCCGGCCGGCGCGAGCGCGGTGGTGTCAGGCGAGGCAGTCATAGCCCCACAGGCTCACGAGGTCGCGGTCGAGGTACTCGCTCAACGCCTCCACCTCTCCCCTGAAGCGCTGTCGCAGTTTCCCCATCAGCTCCGTATCCGGCGGCGACGGCTCGCCGAAGACGATGTGCCGCGCCACGGCGTCACGTGCCTTGCGGCGCAAACGGGTGGGTGTCAACGCCTTGATCGCCCCCTTCACCGTCAGGGAGAGCGGGCCGCGCCCGACCGAGACCGCGTGCAGCAGCTCATTCAGGTGTTGCGAGCGCGCACGCACCGTTGGATTGGCCTCGATCGCTTCGAGCGGGACCTTGTCATCGACATCCAGGAAGCGCAGAACCTGTCGGACAGTCATCTCGTTGTCGGCACGAAAGTCGTCATAGACCAACACCAGCATCCGATCGCGCCCAAACCACTCCTGGTAGCGGCGCAGCTGCTCGACATAGCGCACATGCTCGGAGTACATGAGCGCACGCGGCCAATAGGAGTAGCGCGGCACATGCCGTCCCTGGCGTCGGGCCTCCTCCAGCGAGAGCGCCCGTCCCAGGTCGGCCTCGGTCTCGACATAGGTCTCCACGAACTGCAGGTGCAGTGAGCGCAGCAGGCTGGCGGGCTCGCGCAGGATCGCGATGATTCGCGCCTCTGGCGCCACCTCGGCGATCCCGCGCGCGGCCGTGCGCGACCA
>JBEKYV010000144.1:0-8770 GCA_049510515.1 Solirubrobacteraceae bacterium
TCACGATCGGCCTGATCGTCTCGCGCGCGGTAAACATCCTCGGCTGACTGATCCCGCCCGGACAGCGAGGCGGCGCGACGCACGGCGCAGGCGCGCTGGTCAGGCGGCAAAAAGTGAGCTTGCATCGAGGATCTTTCGATTGCGCCTGACGCTAGCGGCAATCTCCATCAGAGGCTCAGCGGCCTGGTAGTAGGTGCCGCGCTTGGCTCCAAGCCGCTTGAGCAGTCCCGCCCGAGCCATTGCACCCAAGTCGCCGGTCGCCAGCTGGTTGGATATCTCTTCGTCATATCCCTTCAGGGTGAATCGGTAGGACGAGTTGCGAACCCTCATACCAATCGCGGCATCGAAGAGAACAGAGATCGTGCGTTCCGCTAGGTGATGCTTCTGTCGCAGCTCGTCAAGCTTGCTCCACAGCGCCTCTGACTCCTGGACGCGTCTTAGGACACTGGCGGCCTGGATGTAGTGAGCTTCTAGGCAATAGCGCACCCATGGATGCGCGTCAGAAGCAGGGTTCCATCGGCCGCGCCCGACCTGGGCCAATACGCGGTAGTACGAGTCGGTGTTGCGCCCGAGGTACTCCTCGATGCTGGAGAATGGTGCCTCCAGGATGCGGTCCCGCGCCAAGACGAGTGTTTGCAAGCATCGCGCCATTCGCCCGTTTCCGTCGCGAAATGGGTGGATCATGACCAGGTTCAGATGTGCCATTGCGGCCCTGACCAAGACATGAACCTCCTGGTCGCCAGATAGCTGGGCGACCAGCTCGTCGATCAGGGATGCGACCTGCTCGCCGTCGGGAGCTTCGTACACAACCGCGCCCGTTGCGTCGTTGCGCACCCATATCGGGCCTGGTCGCCATAGGCCGGGGCTCGCGCCCAGCGAGTACTCCGCAATCATGAAATGCAGGCTGCTGATCACCTGTGAGCTATAGGCGAAGTGCTCGCTGTTGGCGAGCTGGAGCACGTAGGTCATCGCGCGCCTGTAGCCCTGAGCTGCCCGCCAGTCTTCATCACTCGCGGTCGAGGGCTCATCGCCCTCGATGGACCGACCCACCGCTTTGGCTCGGCCACGTAATGGCGAAGCTTGTGCCGTAGGTCCTCAATTCGGGCGAGGGCGATCTGTTCCTCAATGGTCGGGTCTGGGATAGCGAAGATCATGGGCGAGCGTCTATTGATATATGCATAGATTCCCTAGCGTGCGATGATAATATCATTGATCGATGTGGATATCAATTCCCGTCGATGCCTGGGCGCGCGCCCAGGCGGGGCGTGGCAACCACGGACCGCTCGGACCCACTCAAACCGCTCTAACCACTTCACAAAATGAAGGGTTGGGGGCCAAAAAGTAAATGTTGTACCGCAGGTACCCGGCCCCGTATGCCGTGGCAACACCGCAGGTAAGGCCCGCGTACGCCGCGGCAGCACCGCGGGTGCCCGGCCCCCTACGCCACGGCGGGCGCGGGCGCCCGAGGTTCGATCGCCAGAGCCTGCACCACGAGGTCTTTGACCTCACCGTTGGCCCCGAGCGCAAGCGCGCGCTCCAGCGCCTCCAAGGCGCCCTCGCGGTCCATCATGCGCAGGCGCAGGCGCCCGAGGCGCTCCCACGCACCGGCATCGGAGGGGCCCCGTTCGGCGGCGCGTTGCGCCGCTTCCTCGGCGAGGTCGACGGCGCCGACATCTTCGTAGATGCGCGCCGCGAAGCGGTGGGGAGCAGGCCGTTCACCGTCGACGCGCGCCCAGTCGCGCACCGCGCGCGCCGCCGCCTCCAGCTCGCCGGCCTGCCAGAACGCCAGCGTCATCAGCCGCAGCACGCCGACGTCGCCCGGCTGCGCTTCGCGCGCGTACACCAAACGCTTCGCCGCCAGCGCGTAGTCGCCTTCGGCCATCGCCCGCTGCGCGGCGACCATGAAGCGCTCCATCCGCTCGCCCGCGGGGTCGGGCTTGGAGAAGTCCACGAAGCGCATGCTGCCCGCCGGCACCGTGCGGATGCCGTGGCTGAACTTCACCCGCGCCCACTGCTGCACTTCATCGCCCGCGCCGCCCGCGCCCTCGCCGCCCGCGCCCTCGCCGGCAGTGCCACGGGTGCGGCCCCCGGTACTGTCGCCGGTGAAGTAGATGCCCGCCACTGTTCCCACCCCCCACTCGGGGTAGGAGATGCAGCGCGCGTAGCGGTGCACCACCGAGTGGTCGGGCACCCGGCTGCCGAAGGGATCGTGCTTAGCACTCTCGGCCGCGCTCGTGCGCGCCCGCTGCTCGGCTTCGTAGGCACGGCGCCCCGCCTCCTCGCGCGCCTGGCGGGCCGCCGCCGCGCTGGCCCGCACGGCGTTGCGCGATACCCGCCCACCGCGCAGGGTCTCGGCCATCCGCTCCAGCTGGTCGGCGGCCTCGTTGATCGCCTTCAGGTGGCGCTCGTGCTCGACCTGGCGACCCGGGGGCGCGAGGTCGGGGTGCCAGCGCTTGGCCATCTTGCGGCGTGCAAGCTGCACCGCACGCTTGTCGAACGGAGGCTCCAGCTCCAGCAGCATCATCTGCTGCTCGATATCCAGCACCGTGGGCATGAAGCACAAACGGTAGCGCCTCGGATTGGGCTCTATGCTGCCCGGGAATGTCCGCCCAGTACATCTTCACGATGCACCGCCTGTCCAAGCTCCACCCGCCGGACAAGACGGTGCTGGACGACATCACGCTGGCGTTCTACCCCGGCGCGAAGATCGGCGTGCTCGGCTACAACGGTGCGGGCAAGTCGACGCTGCTGCGGATCATGGCGGGCGTCGATCAGGAGTACCGCGGCGAGGCCACGCTCGCGCCGGGCGCGACGGTGGGAATGCTCGAGCAGGAGCCGCATCTGGACGAGTCCAAGGACGTCAAGGGCAACGTCGAGGACGGCGTCGCCGAGACCAAGGCACTGCTCGACCGCTTCAACGAGCTGGCGGCCAACTACTCCGATGAGACCGCCGATGAGTTCGGCAAGATCCAGGCGAAGATCGAAGCGGCCGACGCGTGGAACCTCGACACGCAGCTCGAATATGCGATGGACGCGCTGCGCCTGCCGCCGCCGGATGCCGAGGTGAGCACGCTCTCGGGCGGCGAGCGCCGTCGCGTGGCGCTGTGCCGGCTGCTGCTGCGCGCGCCCGACCTGCTGCTGCTCGACGAGCCCACCAACCACCTCGACGCCGAGTCGGTCGCGTGGCTGGAGCAGCACCTCTCCGAGTACAAGGGCGCGATCGTCGCCGTCACCCACGACCGCTACTTCCTCGACAACGTCGCCGGCTGGATCCTCGAGCTCGACCGCGGCAAGGGCATCCCCTACGAAGGCAACTACTCCAGCTGGCTGGAGCAGAAGCAGGCGCGCCTCGCCCAGGAAGAGCGAGTGGAAAAGGGCCGCGAGCGCACGATCGCGGCCGAGCTCGAATGGGTGCGCACCAACCCGAAGGGCAAACGCACGAAATCCAAGGCCCGCCTCGCCCGCTACGAGGAGCTGATCGCCGAAGAGCGCAACGTCAAGCTCGACGAGGTCCAGATCCACATCCCTCCCGGGCCGCGTCTCGGCGAGAAGGTGCTGGGCGCCGCCAACCTCTCCAAGGGCTACGGCGAGCGCCTGCTGATCGAGTCGCTTTCGTTCGACCTGCCGCGGGCCGGCATCGTCGGCGTGATCGGCGCCAACGGCGCCGGCAAGACCACGCTGTTTCGGATGATCACCGGCCAGGAGCAGCCCGACAGCGGCACGATCGAGCTGGGCGACACCGTGAAGCTCGCCTACGTCGACCAGTCGCGAGACTCGCTCAACCCGGAGAAGACCGTATGGGAGGAGATCTCCGAAGGCTACGAGCACATCCAAGTGGGCGACCGCGAGGTCAACTCGCGCCAGTACACCGCGGGCTTCAACTTCAAGGGCTCCGCCCAGCAGGCGCGCATCGGCAAGCTCTCCGGCGGCGAGCGCAACCGCGTGCACCTCGCCAAGCTGCTGCGCAGCGGCGGCAACCTGCTGCTGCTGGACGAGCCCACCAACGATCTTGACGTGGACACGCTGCGCGCGCTGGAGAACGCGTTGCTCGAATTTCCCGGCTGCGCGGTGGTGATCTCCCACGACCGCTGGTTCCTCAACCGCGTCGCCACCCACGTGCTGGCCTTCGAGGGCGACTCGCAGGTGACGTGGTTCGAGGGCAACTTCGACGCCTACGAGGAGCACCGCCACGAGCAGCTCGGCGCCGCCGCCGACCGCCCGCACCGCATCACGTACAAGCGGTTGGTGCGTGGGTAGGACATCTACGCCGATAGCGCTGTATACTGCGCTGTATGTCCGCCACACGCACCCAGGTATACCTGACAGACGAGCAGCGCCATCAGATCGAGGAGCTGCGCTCGCGCGATGGGCGCACCTTGGCGGAGGTGATCCGCACGGCGCTCGACGAGTACCTGGCGATCCACAGCCCCAGGGCCGAGGAGGAGCGGCGCACAGAGCGTCAGCGCGTGCTGGACGAAACGTTCGGCATCGCGCCCGACTTCCCATACCCAAACCGCGACGAAGAGGATCGCTTCGATCGGGATTGGAACCCGATTGAGCGGGATTAGAGAGTGCCCGATGTCCTTCTGGACACGGACGTTCTGATCGACCATATGCGCGGCCGCCGTCATCTGGTGACCGACAAGACAGCCGTCTCGGTCGTCACTCGATCCGAGTTGTTTGCGGGCGACGAGCGTCATGAGGCTGCCGTGGATGAGCTGCTCGAGGATTGCGAGGAGATCGAAGTCAGCCCCGAGATCGCGCGGCGGGCGGGACGGATCAAACGTCAAACCGGCCTGCAGATTGCCGACGCCATGATCGCCGCCACCGCGCTCGAGCACGGCCTGCCGCTGATGACTCGTAACCGACGCCATTTCGAGCGGGTCGCGGGCTTGGAGCTGCGAACGCCGACGGAACCAGCCAAGCAGCCATGAGCACGACCACACGTTCTTAGTTAGCAGTCGCTAAGATCCCTGGCTCAAGACTTCGGCGACCACAGCTACAGATAGGAGTTGTCATGCCTGGATACACCGCGAAGCAGATCGACGACATGGAGGGCGCGTTCGGCGGGGGCCTGAAGAAGGCGCGTGCCGAACTGGGCGTCTCCTCCTTCGGGATGCAGGTCGTGGATCTGCCCCCCAACTACAACGACTACCCCGAGCACGACCACGAGCAGGACGGCCAGGAGGAGGTCTACTCAGTGATGCGCGGCTCGGGCGCGATCGAGCTGGAAGGCGAGCGCATCGACCTCACGCCCGACGTGATGGTCCGCGTCGGCCCCGGCATCAAGCGCAAGCTGTTCGCCGGCCCCGAGGGGCTGCGAGTGCTCGCGCTGGGCGGCAAGCCCGGCTCGGCCTACGAGGTCGCCGAGTTCACCGAACTGAGCAGCGCCAGCGCTTGACTGGCAAAAGAGGGGCCCGGCTCCCCGGCCCGGCGGCCGGCTGCGCCACCCTCTAGCGCGTAAACGAGGCGTCTGCGCTGAGCGTGCGCGCCGCGGCGGCGATCAGCCGTGCGGCGGCGTGCACGTCGGCCAGCTCCACCAACTCGACCGGGGAGTGCATGTATCGCAGTGGGATCGACACCAGCGCGGTGGGGACCCCGCCGCGCGAGAGGTGGACGGCGTCGGCGTCGGTGCCGGTGTTGCGGCCGATCGCCTCCACCGTGAAGGGTATGCCCTCGCGCTCTGCCGTGTCGTGCAGCAGCTCAAACAGGCGCGGATGCAGGGTCGAACCGCGGCTGAGCACGGGTCCCGAGCCGAGCGGATGCTTGCCCGATTCCTTCACCTCGATCCCGGGGGCGTCGGTCGCGTGGGTCACGTCCACCACAATCGCCGCGTCGGGCTCAAGCGAGAAGGCCGAGGTGCGCGAGCCGCCGAAGGAGGTCTCCTCCTGGGCGGCCGCCACGGCGACGAATTCCCACTCGAGCGCCCCTGCTGGACTGCCTTCGGCAAAGCCCACGCCCTCCTCCCGGCCACCGCCGGCATCCCCAGGGCCACCCCCCGCGCCGCCCGCCCGACCACCATTGTCAGGACCCGAGCCGCCGGCCCCCCGCGCCACCAGCCGCGCGGCCTCGAGCGCCACGAACGAGCCGAGGCGATTGTCGAGGGCGCGCGAGGCGATGCGCCCGTTGGGCAGCTCCACCGGGTCGCCGTCGATCACCGCCACGTCGCCCACCCGCACCAGCGCGCGCGCCTGCTCGCCGTCGCGCGCGCCGATGTCGATGTGCAGGTCGCGCACCTCCGCGACCTTCTTGCGCTCCTCGTCGCGCAGCAGATGGATCGGCTTCTTGCCGATCACGCCGATTAGCTCGCCCGCACGGGTTGTGAGCACGACGCGCTGGCCGACGAGGATCTGCGGGTCCCAGCCCCCCACCCCGCGAAACCAGAGGAAGCCCTCGTCGTCGATGTGGGTGACGATCAGCCCGATCTCGTCGATGTGGCCCATCACCACCAGCCGCCGGAGGCTTCGCGCAGGCACGACGTCCCCGGCCGCTGCGACCGTGGCGATGAAGCCGGCATCGCCCTGGCCCTGCGCAGCCACCCGCGCCGAGGGCGTGCCCACCACGTCGATGTCCACCTTCGCGCCAAACGCCTCCGCCGCCGCGCGCCACACCGCCGCGGGGGCGGTCTCATAGCCCGAGGGGCCGCGCGCCGCGAGCAGGTCGCGCAGGACTTGCGGGAAGTCGTCGCTCATGCGGCGAGCAATCCTCGCAGGACGTACTGGAGGATGCCGCCATGACGGTAGTACTCGGCCTCTCGGGGTGTGTCGATGCGTAGCGTCACCGTGAACTCCTTCTCGTCGGCGCGCACCTTCAACTCACGCGGAAGCTCGGCGATTCCCTCGATCGCGAACGTCTCGTAGCCCGTCAGCCCCAGCGAAGCCACCGAGTCCTCGGGCTTGAACTGCAGCGGCAGCACGCCCATCCCCACGAGGTTGGAGCGGTGGATGCGCTCGAAGCTCTGCGCGATCACGGCGCGCACGCCGAGCAGCTTGGTGCCCTTCGCCGCCCAGTCGCGCGATGAGCCGGTGCCGTACTCCTTGCCGGCCAGCACGACCAGCGGCATCCCCTCCTGCTGGTAGCGCATCGCGGCGTCGTAGATCGAGAGCTGCTCGCCGTCCGGCAGGTGCACGGTCACGCCACCTTCGGGCAGCGCCGCCCCGCCGGGCCCCCGCAGGAGGTTGCGGATGCGGATGTTGGCGAAGGTGCCGCGCATCATCACCTCGTGGTTGCCGCGCCTGGCGCCGAAGGAGTTGAAGTCGCGCGGTGCCACTCCCTGTTCCTGCAGGTAAAGCCCGGCGGGGCCGTCGCGCTTGATCGCGCCCGCGGGGGAGATGTGGTCGGTCGTGACGGAGTCGCCCCACACCGCCAGCACGCGCGCGCCCTGCAGGTCCTCGACCGGGGCGGGCTCGGGCGGCATCCCCTCGAAGTAGGGGGGCAGACGCGCGTAGGTCGAGCGCTCATCCCATGCGAAGCGCTCGCCTGCGGGCACCTCCAGGCTCCTCCAGTGCTCGTCGCCGGTGAACACCTCGGCGTAGCTCTTGCGGAACATGTCCGATTGCACCGCCCGCTCGATCGTCTGCGCGATCTCCGCCTCGGTGGGCCAGATGTCGCGCAGGCGCACCTCGTTGCCCTCGGCGTCCTCGCCGAGCGGGTCGGCGACGATGTCGATGTCCATCGTGCCCGCCAGCGCGTACGCCACGCACAGCGGAGGCGAGGCGAGGTAGTTCATCTTCACGTCGGGGTTGATCCTCCCCTCGAAGTTGCGGTTGCCGGAGAGCACCGACACGACCGCCAGATCCTCCTCGCCCACGACCTTCGAGATCTCCTCCGGCAGCGGCCCGGAGTTGCCGATGCAGGTGGTGCAGCCATACCCCACGAGGTTGAAGCCCAGCTGCTCCAGCGGCTCGGTGAGCCCGGCGCGGTCGAGGTATTCGCTGACGACCTTCGACCCCGGCGCCAGCGAGGTCTTCACCCACGGCTTGCTTTGCAGGCCCTTCGCCAGCGCGTTGCGCGCGAGGATCCCCGCCCCGATCATCACAGAGGGGTTGGAGGTGTTGGTGCAGCTGGTGATCGCGGCGATCACCACGTGGCCGTGGCGGAGGGTGGCCGAGGTGCCGTCCGGCAGCGTGACCACTGCCCCACCCCCCTCCTCCTCCTGATCGGCCTCCGGGGCGCCCTGCGCGCTCGCCGCCGACACCTGCGCCCGGGACGCCCGCGCGCCATCGCCGTTGGCCGGCTCCTGCGAGGCGGTGGGATCGCTCGCGGGGAAGGTCGCCGCCACCGCTTCGTCCTCGCCGTTGGACGCGGGCACGTAGCCCGCCAGCGCGCGGCGGAAGGCCGGGCGAGCCTCGGTCAGCGAGATCCGATCCTGCGGGCGCTTTGGGCCGGCGAGGCTCGGCACCACCTCGCCGAGGTCGAGCTCGATCTGCTCGGAGAAGCGGGGCTCGGGGGAGCTCTCGTCGTGCCACATCCCCTGCTCGCGCGCGTACGCCTCCACCAGCTCCACTTGCTCGGCGGGTCGCCCAGAGAAGCGCAGGTAGCGCAACGTCTCCGCGTCGATCGGGAAGATCGCGCAGGTCGAGCCAAACTCGGGCGACATGTTGCCGATCGTCGCGCGGTCGGCCAGCGGCAGGCCGGCGAGGCCAGCGCCGTGGAACTCGACGAACTTGCCCACCACGCCGCGCTCGCGCAGCATCTCGGTGACCGTCAGCACGAGGTCGGTGGCCGTCGCCCCCTCGCGCAGCGCGCCGTGCAGGCGGAAGCCGACGAC
>JBEKYV010000145.1:0-7821 GCA_049510515.1 Solirubrobacteraceae bacterium
CGAAGCGCGCCTTGTAGTCGTCCATCAGCGTCTTGCGCCGCTCCTGCGGCGTGGGGGAGCCGGCGATGTCGCGGCGGTAGATGATGTTGACGGCGCCCTCCGGCCCCATCACCGCCACCTCGGCGGTGGGCCAAGCGAGGTTGAAGTCGGCCCCGAGGTGCTTGGAGGACATCACGTCGTAGGCACCGCCGTAGGCCTTGCGCGTGATGATCGTGAGCTTCGGCACCGTGGCCTCGGCAAACGCGTACAGCAGCTTGGCGCCGTGGCGGATGATCCCGCCCCACTCCTGCGCGGTGCCCGGCAAAAAGCCGGGGACGTCGCAGAAGGTCAGCAGCGGGACGTTGAAGGCGTCGCACGTGCGCACGAAGCGGGCGGCCTTGGCGGAGGCGTCGAT
Source organism: Solirubrobacteraceae bacterium (assembly GCA_049510515.1). Classification (GTDB taxonomy): domain Bacteria; phylum Actinomycetota; class Thermoleophilia; order Solirubrobacterales; family Solirubrobacteraceae; genus Palsa-744. Next base: position 395 of record JBEKYV010000145.1, read on the forward strand.
GTCCAGCACGCCAGCCAGCTGGTTGGGCTGATTGCCGACGATCCCCACGGTGAAGCCGTCCATGCGAGCGAAGCCGCAGATGATGTTCTTGGCGTGGTGTTCGTGCACCTCGAGGAACTCGCCGTCGTCGACGATCAAGCGCACCACGTCGCGCATGTCGTAGGGCTTGTTGGGGTTGTCGGGTACCACTCGATCGAGCTCCTCGTCCATCCGCAGCGGGTCGTCGGTCGGCTGCACGCGTGGGGGAGTGCCGAGGTTGTTGGAGGGCAGAAAGCTCAGCAGGTAGCGGCAGTCCTCCAGGCAGGCGTCCTCGTCCACGGCGGCGAAGTGGGCGACGCCCGACTTGGTGTTGTGCGACATCGCGCCGCCCAGCTCCTCGAAGCCGACTTCCTCGCCGGTGACGGTCTTGATCACGTCGGGGCCGGTGATGAACATGTGCGAGGTCTCGGCGACCATGAAGATGAAGTCGGTGATCGCGGGGGAGTACACGGCGCCGCCGGCGCACGGCCCCATCACCAGGCTGATCTGGGGGATCACGCCCGAGGAGCGGACGTTGCGCATGAACACGTCGCCGTAGGAGCCCAGTGAGACGACGCCCTCCTGGATGCGCGCGCCGCCGGAGTCGTTGATGCCGATGATCGGGCAGCCGATCTTGGCGGCGAGGTCCATGATCTTGCACATCTTCTCGCCCATCACCTCGCCGAGCGACCCGCCGAAGACGGTGAAGTCCTGGCTGAACACGCACACGGTGCGGCCGTCAATCGTGCCGTGGCCGGTGACCACGGCATCGCCCCACGGACGGTTCTTCTGCATGTCGAACTCGTAGGTGCGGTGGCGCACAAAGGTGTCGAGCTCCTGGAAAGAGCCGGGGTCGAGCAGCTTTTCGACGCGCTCGCGGGCGGTGTACTTGCCGCGCGCGTGCTGCTTCTTCTCAGCCTCCGGCGCAGAGTGCACGGCGGCCGCGCGCAGCTCCTGCAGCTGAGCAAGCTTCTCTTCGTAGGTTTCGGGTGCCTTCGCGCGCATCATGGTGGCCGCCGATGTTATATGCGCCACCGCCGCTCACGCCATTTTGGGCTCTGGTAAGGCCGAGTTTTTTTCACGTGTGGCGCGGCCTGGGCGGGGGGGCGGCGGGTTCGGCGAGCCTGGGAGGTCGGCCGGAGGGCTGCGCTACCCGCGCGAAAACGGCCGGTGGTGGGCGGCGCCGAGGCGATCTAGCACCGCGCTCAGCAGCTCGGCGTCCTGTTCGGCCATCGTCGCTTCCACCCGCGCCAACTCCGCGGCGAGTTCGGCGGCCAGGTCGAGTGGCGGCTCCTGGTGCTCGAGCTCGGGCGCGGGCGTCGACTCACGCTCGGGGGCGGCATCTGGCTGCGCGGACTCGAGTTCGACGGCCGCTAGTTGATCGAGCTCGCCCGGTGCCTTGCGGCGGCGAAATAGGCGGGCGAAGAGCAAGCGCACACGTTTCGCGGGCTGCGGCTGGAGACTCTCCTCCGTGGCGGGCTTGACGTCGTCTGCGGAGGGCTCAGCCTCAGCGGCGGGCGGGGCATCGTCGGGGGCTGCGGTGGCAGTTGGAGGCTCCGGGTCGGCGGCGCTGGCGATTGGCTCTTGCTCCGGTTCGGGCTCGGGCTCGGGCTCTACAACCACGGGCTGTGGCGCCTCGCGAGCGACAGTGAGCGTGACCTTAGTGCCCCAGCCGGAGGGCTTCAGCTCCACCCTGCCGCTGGCGGACTCGGCCTCCCACTCCACACTGGTCTCGGCCTCGACTCGTGCGATGCGGATCTCGCCGAACTCGCCGAGATGCCGCGCCAGGGATATGGGATCGCTCAGCTCGGCCCACAGCTCGGGCGGAGACTTGACGAGGGTGCGTTGGGCTTCGATGGTGGGCATGGGCCATCTTTTCGAGGGCGATGGCGTTACTCCTCCTGGCGGCAGCGAGCAGCCCGGCATGCTCAATGGAAATCATTTTTTCTGAAAAGTATTTTTCTATATAGTTTTTTAGGATATACTTTTGCAAATGAAAAAGCCAAGCATGTCATTCGTTGGCCGCAAGCTTGAGCTCGACACATTGAGAGACGAGCTTTCGGCTGTGCGATCACACGGCGAAGGGCGATTCGTCTGGATCTCCGGCCGGCGCCGGGTGGGCAAGTCTCGCCTGGTGCAGGAGTTCGTCGAAGCCTCGGACGAGCGGTACGTCTTCTACCAGGCCCCTCGTCGATCACGCTCCGACGGGCTGCAGCGTTTCCGGGAGGCGCTGGAGGAATCGACGCTGGCCGCCGCCGAGCAGGTGCTCGAGGGGGCTCGCTTTGAGAGCTGGCCTGCCGCATTGCGACTGTCCTGCGCGAATGCGACTGCCGAGCACCCGGCCGTGATCGTGATCGACGAGCTGCCCTACCTCGTTGAATCCGATCCGGGGATCCCAGCCGACATCCAGCAGGCGTGGGACCGAGACTTGCAGCACCGTCCAGTGCTGCTGGTGTGCATCGGCAGCGACGCGCGCATGATGAGCGCGCTCACACAGCACCCGGCGGAGCTGTTCGGCAGGCCCACGCGCGAGCTGGTGGTGCAGCCCTTCAGCCCCCGCGATCTTGCTGCGCTGAGCCACCTTGCGGCGGTGGAGGCGTTCGACCGCTATCTGATTGTCGGAGGGCTGCCGATGCTTGCCCGCTCCTGGCCGGATCGCGCCAGCCGGCAGCAGTATCTGAAAGGTGCGTTCGCCGATCCGTCCAGCCCATTGGTGGTGGACGGCATGCGCATCCTCGATGCCGAGTTCCCCGCTGAACTGCAGGCCCGCGGCGTGCTCGAAGCGATTGGTCACGGTGAGCGGACGTTCAGCGCGATCGGCGCTCGCAGCGGCGTTGCCAACCACACCGCGCTCACGACCGCGCTGAATGCGCTGGTGGCGAAGGGGATCGTCGAGGCGCGATTGCCGTACGCAGCCCCACCTGGCCGCAAGAACAAGCGATATGTCGTAGTCGATCCTTATCTGCGCTTCTGGCTGCGGTTTGTGGCGCCCGGGGGAGTGGAGGAGGTGGACAGGGGCCGCGGCGACCTGCTGTTGGCGCGTATCGAGCGCGACTGGCCGACGTTCCGAGGCGTCGCGGTCGAGCCGCTCGTGAGGCAGTCGGTGGAGCGCCTGCTGCCGGACGAGCGCTTTGGCGACGCCCGCTACGTGGGGGGCTACTGGACGCGCACCAATATTCCCGAGGTGGATCTCGTGGGGGCCGCTGAGCGGGAGCCGCGCACGGTGTCGTTCGTGGGTTCGATCAAGTGGCGGGAGAGCGGCGTGTTCTCGGTGCGCGATATGCGTCGCCTGGTCGAACAGCGCGGGCACGTGCCGGGCGCTGCCGAGTCGCGCTTGGTGGGGGTCTCGCGGGGAGGCTTCGAGGCCGATGTCGGGCTCGACGTCGAGCTGTCACCCGAAGACCTACTGGACGCCTGGCCGGCGCCCTGAAGCCTCAGGCTGCAACCCGCTCCCGCGACGGCTTGATCAACCCCCGCTCGTGCAGCAGCTCCGCGATCTGCACCGCATTGGTCGCCGCCCCCTTGCGCAGGTTGTCGGCGACGATCCAGAGGTCGAGCGCGCGCTCGTGGCCGGGATCGCGGCGGATGCGACCGACGAACACGTCGTCGCTACCCGTGGCGTCGATCGCCAGCGGGTAGACCGCTGCGGCAGGGTCGTCGAGCACGGTGACGCCCGGCGCCGCGGCGAGCAGCTCGCGGGCGCGCTCGGGTGAGAGCTCCTCGCGGGTCTGCACGTTGACGGCCTCGGAGTGGCCGTTGACGACCGGTACGCGCACGCAGGTGGCGCTGACGCGGATCGCCGGGTCGCCGAGGATCTTGCGCGTCTCGTTGATCAGCTTGCGCTCCTCGTCGGTGTGGTCGTCGCCGGGCGCAAAGCTGCCGGCGTGGGGAAGCGCGTTGAAGGCGATCTGGTGGGCGTAAGCGTCGGGCGGCTGGATCGCCCGCTCGTGCAACAGCGCGTGCGACTGGTCGAGCAGCTCATCGACGGCCGCCTTGCCGGTGCCGGAGACTGCCTGGTAGGTGGAGATCACGAGGCGCTCGATGCCCGCGGCATCATGCAGCGGCTTCAGCGCGACGACCATCTGCATCGTGGAGCAGTTGGGGTTGGCGACGATCCCGCGGTGGGCGGCGAGCGCGTCGGGGTTGACCTCGGCGACGACCAGCGGCACCTCGTCATTCATTCGCCAGCGCGAGGAGTTGTCCACCACCACGGCGCCGGCGTGGGCGAAGCGCGGCGCCCATTCGCCCGAGGTGGAGCCTCCGGCAGAGAACAGCGCGAGGTTGAAGCCTTGGATTGCGTCCTCGCTGAGCGCTTGCACGGTGAGGTCGCCGTCGTCGAGGCCGGCCCCTTCGAGTACGCGCCCGGCGGAGCGCTCGGACGCAAACGGCACGACCTCGCAGGCGGGGAACTCGCGCTCGCGCAAGAGGCGAAGCATCAGCGAGCCCACCTGGCCGGTGGCGCCGACGACGGCAACTCGGTATCCCTGACTCATCACGCTTCAGGGTACAGCGGGCGGCAGGCTCGTTGCGGGCTACGTCTGGGTGACGAGGAGCTACGCCAGGGCGGCCACGAACTACGTGTGAGCGACCATGAAGTAAATCGTGACGACCACGAGCAGGTCCATCAAAGCCCCGATCGCGCCGATGCGACGGACGAGCGCATCGTGCTCGGCGCTGAACGTCACCGCGCCGTCGTCGCCGGGGGCGCCCGCCGCGGCCACGTCGCGGTCGGCGACCTCAATCAGGCGCTTCTCGCGCGGCCCGAGGTAGGCGCCCTCGACGGCGCCGATCACGATCGCGACCCCGAGGCCCCACTGCACGAAAAACGAGCTCCACAGGTGCAGGTGGGAGGCGAGGTAGATGCCGAACACCATTACCGCGGCGAGCCCGGGCATGATCACCCGCTGGCTGATCGCGTGCAGCGCGCGGTAAAGGGCCGGCAGCGCGCGCGGATCGGCCTTGGCGACGGCGCCGAGCAGCACGGGGTAGGCGAAGGTCGCGCCGAAAGCGAACACCACGGCGATGATGTGCAGCGCGAGGACGACTTCCCACAAGGCCACGGCGAGGAGCACGCGCGAAGCCTATTGGTCCGGTCGGCGCATGCGCCGACCGGCGGAGCAGTGCATGCACTGCTCCGAGAACGGCCGCATGCGGCCGTTCCAGGCAGGGCCACATGTGGCCCTGCCAACAGACCGATCGGAGATCGGCCAGCATGCGGGCCTGTCCCAAAGAGCCCAGAACGTGGGCGCTCAGCGACGGCGCTCGCGTTGCGCGCGGGCGAGCGTATATGCCGCGTAGCCGCCGTGTTCGGCGCCGCGAAATCGGACGCGCTCGACCAGGCCGTGTGGCGGCGCACCGATCGTCACGATCTTTGCCGGAATGGCCGACGCCAGCGAAATCTCATCCTCCCAATCGACCGCTCGGCGGCCGCCGAACAACGTCAGCGTCGTATCGCCCGGCAGCGCCGCGGATGGTGCGAGCACGCCGCGAAAGCCCAGTTCCTGGAGGTGTGTGGCCTCCGCCTGGCAGCGCTCCCAATCCTCCTCGACCAGCGCGTCCGGAGGGAAGCCCGCGTCCTGGGCCTGCTCGAAGGTGCGGTAGTCGGCGATCCGCTCTTCGTCGATCTTGAGCACCCACAACGGCATCCGGATCAGGGCGACTTCCCCTTCCGTGCGCAAACTCTCCCGGCGGATCAGGTCGGCCCAGCACCAGTCGGGGGACAGCCCGAGATATTGAGTGGGCTGGCTGCGCGCGGTGTTCCAGCGTCCGTCCTCGGTGTTGGCTCGCACCCACAGCGGGGTGTCGTAGTCGGAATAGCGGAACGCCACGTCGGCGAACCGCACCGCCTCGGGCCTACGCGCCATGCTGGGCTCGGCCCTGCCTAACGGCTCGGAAGAGGCTCTGCTCGTAGGCCGGGTCGTCGAGCACGTCGAGCGGCGGGCGGCCGTCGAGCTCGGGGCGCGGCCGGTGGAACCACGCCACCACACCCGCGTCCGTCCAGGAGCGTGTGAGGATCGCAATCAGCCGAGCCACCACCTGCGCGCGACGTGTTGGCTGCGCGTGCGTTTGCGACCACCGCTGATACTGACGGGTAGAGATGCCCATCAGCCCGGCCAGCTCAGCCTGAGTGGCCCGCGGGAGCCACTGCTGCAGTTGCTTCACCACGGCCGCGATGTCGTCCTCGCTTCCTCCAACATGCCCGTCGAGCGCGTCGCGCAAGAGGTGACGCATTGCCTCGACGTCGAGCAGAAGCTTGTCGAACGCGTCCAGCGGCTGCGCCTGCTGCATCGCCCGCAGGCTGTCAAGCAGCAGGCCGCGGAACTCGGCCACCCACTCAGGGTCGAAGTCGGCCTTGTGCAGCTCCCCGTCGATCTGCACGAGCCGCGTGATCGTGTCCTGCGCGCGCTGGCGCGAGGCCTCGTCAGTGAGTCCTCGGGAGGCATCTCCGAGCGCCTCCATCAGCGCCTCGTGCCACTCCTGCAGCTCGTTGGTCAGATCGTCGATCGCCGCCAACCGATCGTGTTCCGGGAACGTGGCAGTGGGCAAGGTCACCTCCGGGTCGTGGGATAGCGACATTGTAGCGACATCCCTCCCTCCCCCCCTCTCTCCGTGCATCGATCCCTGCATGGCATGGCCCGCTGGCTCTCGCCGCGATGCCTTTGTCCGCACATGGCCTCAGGGTGCCGAGGGGCACGGGGTGGTGGCGGCCCGTTTTCACGCTGGGCCGCGTGCAAGCGCGTGAATTGCGGGTCGTAAGCCGGGTGGGCGGCGGAGCCGAAGCCCCACCGCCCGCAGTGCCGGCCCTTACGCCGCGGTTAGGGCGCGAACGTGGTTTTGCCGAACTGGCCCTCCTCGGAGGTGGCGCTTTTCAGGTCCTCTTCTTTGCCGCCGCCCAGCGACTCGGCGGTGCCGCCATTGACGACGTTGAGTTCGCCGCCGAGGATCGCCGAGCCGAGGTTGTTGGCGCTGTTGCCGAGGCCGCCGACGACCGCTTGGAAGGAGTTGCCGAACTCGGTGCATTTGGGGTTGACCAGGACGGAGCCTTCGCCGGCGAGGTTGGAGCAGCCGCCGAGCACCGTGGACTCGTCGTCGTCGGCTTTGTTGATGTAGCCGCCTGCGATCGTCGAGACCTCGCCGTCGGCGACGTTTTCGCCGCCACCGACGACCACGGCCTGGTTGGCGGGGGGCTGGACGAAGTTGCCATACCCGCCGACGATCGACGAGCTGGTGCCTTCCGCGGAGTTGGAGAGGCCGCCCGAGACCGACGCCTCTTCGCCGATCGCCTGGTTGGACTGGCCCCAACATGAATTCGACACTCCGCCCAACAACGCCAGCGCGGCGAAAAAAACGCTAGAACCCATCTCATAAATAGGGAATGTGGGTTCCCTATTTATGAGATGGGTTCTAAC
>JBEKYV010000146.1:0-7815 GCA_049510515.1 Solirubrobacteraceae bacterium
TCCGAGAGATCGGCCGCACCCACGAGGATCCCGCAGACCAGCCCGCATCCCTCTGCAGCCAACTCGAATGGCTCCGCGACACCGGGTTCGCCGAGGTCGACTGCCACTTCAAGTGGCTCGAGCTCGCCTTGGTCATCGCCCACCGCGCATGGACGGACGGCTGACGATCAACGGTCGTAAAGGGTCGCAACCGCGACACCGCTTGGTACGCCATCACCGACGGTGACTGGCCGACGATCCGCGCCGGATTCGAGGCATGGCTCGCGCCAGAGAACGTAGATGCGGAGGATCGCCAACTGCGGCGTCTCGGTGACCCGACCGGCGAAGGACGGACCAAGAGACGAGCCCGCCGTCGGGCGTTGGCGGTGACGCGCGCTCGGACAGGGCTCCCCGGGAGGGTTCAGCTACCGCCGGGGGTCGCCCCACCGATCCGCTGCACCGGCTATATGAACTCGGTGATGAACGGCACAGCTCCCCTCCGTTCGTAGAACGGGATCGCCTCCGCGTTCGTCGCGATGACGGTTATCGCCAAATCGGCGATGCCCATTCTCGCCAGCCGAGCTTCGACGGCGTCCATCAGAGCCGAGCCGATGCCTTGCCCTCGGAACTCCGGGAAACTGACAGCGTGGCCAGGTCTGCCAAGGGATCGGAGACACTCCAGGACTCTGCGAAGCCCGCGCCGCTTCGGACTCGCACGAACGCGTAGCCAACGATCTGTCCGACGAGTTGCGCTGCGATCACGAACGAGTCCGGCTCCGCCTGCAGCCACTTGAGCTCGGTCTGTCGCCGCGAGCGCCACGCAACCTCGAACGGCCGGGACCGGTCCGCGAGGTGGGGCGTGACACTGTTGTGGTGATCGTAGAGCGCGCGCCAGAGCGGCTCGAGCTCATCCAAGCGGTCGTTGGCCATCTCGACGATCACGATGTCGCTCATCGTCGGAGGATCGCACAAAGGACCGACGATGAAACCGCACCGTCCGCGTTTATCTCCTAGGCAAGCACGCCAGCCGGTACCTCGCGAGAGAGGGCGCGCTGAGCGGTAGCTGGAGCTCAGAGCAGGCGTCGCAGCTGGTCGTTGTCGAGGCCCGCGTCGTTGAGGACCCCTGCCAGCGTGCCTCGCTTCAGCTCGCGATGCAGCGGGACGGTGAGCGAAACCCGCCGGTCCGGGTGCTTCATGCGGACATGACTGCCGCGCTGGCGCACAGACTGCCAACCCGCACGTTCGAGGGCCTTGACGAGCCGCTCGCCGGAGAGGACCGGTAGCCGCTCGCTCACGCGGGGACCGGGAACCTGCGACGGATCACGCCAGCATCGAGCGAACGCCCATCTTCGCGCAACCCCTCGACGTACAGCGCCAACGCCTCCTCGGCGTTCGCGGTCGCCTCATCGAGCGTGTCGCCCTGCGTATGCAGCCCCGGAAGATCCGGGGCATACACGTGGTATCCCCCCTCCTCCTGGGGAGCGAACACAAGCTCGATCTCGCGTGGCTGATCCATGGTCACAGGATAGGGACTTGAGGCGTCGCCCAGCGCGGCCCGCACCCAACCTGGGGTGCGGGCCTAGGGGCGACTATGCCGCGACGGCCTTCCTGCCGTTGCGGGCCGGCTTGGCGGGCTCTGGCTCCCCTGCGGGTTTGGGGGCGGTCAGGAACTCGACGTTCCCGACAACCGAGTAGTCGTGGCGTTTCTCGCCACCCTCGGTCTCCCACTCGCCGTACTCCAGGCGACCGTCCACCGCGACCAGCCAGCCCTTAGCGAGGTACTGCGCGGCGGCCTCTCCGGCTTTGCCGAACACCGCCACGTTGACGTAGCCGACCTCTCGGCCGCGGCCCATCCCGTCCACCGCCAGCCGCAGCTGGCAGACCTTCATCTCCTCCGACACGTTCCGGAGCTCCGGGTCCTTCGTCAGACGGCCGGTGCAGATGATCTTGTTGATGTTCATGGTCGTTCTCCTTCGTTTGATTGGCGTTTGTGACGCAGCCCAAGACCGACGCCGACCGGCGCGCGGAACCGAAGGCCGAGAGGCCGAAGGGGAACCCCCGAAGCGGGGTTGCAGCGTCAAGCCGGCGGTGGCGAACACTGGGCAAGGCACGGAAGACGCCGTCAAACCGATGGGGCCACTGATCAGAACGTCAAGACATCAGCGTCCACGGCGCTGGCGACTAGGATTGCGCGCCGATGAGCGAGAACACCCAGCATCACGCGCGAGTCCTCTGGCAGGGCGACAAGCAGGATCTGCGGGCTCACGAGATTCATCTCGCCGGCCAGACGCTCGTCGGGTCCTGTGCGCCCGGATTCGGAGGCGACCCTGAGAAGGCCGATCCCGAGGAGCTGTTCGTCGCATCGCTATCCGCCTGCCACATGCTGTGGTTCCTGGACTTCGCGCGACGAGAGCGTCTGCGCGTCCTCTCCTACGAGGACCACGCGGAGGGAACAATGGACGGCACCCGATTCGTTGAGGTCATGCTCCGACCCCGAGTGAGGTTTGCTTCGAAGGTCCCGGGAGACCTGCTCTACCAGTTGCACCATCGAGCCCACGAGGCGTGCTTCATCGCCAACTCGGTGAACTGTGACGTGAGAATCGATTCTTCCCTTCCCTGACCCTCCAACGGCTCATCAGACACTGGGAACCGGCTCGTAAGTCGAGAGGGGTCAACCTCTCGGGGCTGCGATAGCGCGGCGAGAGGTTTCGCCGCGCCGACTTCACGAACGGGCGGGTTAGCAGGGCCCCGAGGTCAGGGTGTTCACGGCGCCCTCGCGTCGCGACGTTTCCGGCGCTCTCGGGGTGACTAGGGCGCGTGCGCCGCGTGCTGGTACGAGCGTGACGTTTCGTACCCGTATGCGCTCGGCTTGTTCTCGGTCGGCTCGGACGTCGAGATATTCCAGCACGAGCCTCAGGACGGTCTTGATCTCCATCATCGCGAAGGCCGCTCCGATGCAGCGGCGTGGCCCTCCGCCGAACGGGATGAGCGTGTAGGGCGCCGGTGCGCCCGTGAGCATCCTCTCGGGACGGAACTCCTCGGATGCTTGGAAGTGTTTGCCGTGGTGGACGAGCGCTATGGAAGGCATAACCGTCACCCCGGCGGGCAGGGTGTATCCGGCGATCGTCGCGGAGCCGGCGAGCTTGCGCCACACGGCGTCGAGCACAGGCCGCACGCGTAGCGTCTCGCTGATCACCGCCTGAAGATACGGGCCGTCGCCATTCTCGGAGAGCTCGCTCTGGAGACGCTCCATGCAGGCCTCGTGGCGCGTCAGTCGCTCAAAGCACCAGGCGAGCACGGTGGCGGTGGTCTCGTGTCCTGCGAGCAGGAGCGTGATCATCTGATCCCGCAGCTCGACGTCGCTGAGCGGGCGCCCATCCTCGTCGAGTGATGCGATCAGCAGCGCGAGGATGTCCTCGCGGCCCGCAGGGTCGTCTCGATGCGCGGCTATCTCCTCGTTGAGCAGCCGGTCGACGTGCGCTCGATGGCGCAGCGCAGTCAGGCGTGCAAGGCGGTTGGCAGCCAGCTGCGGCCTGGCCCAGACCGCCCACATCGTTGGAAGGCTCACACTCAGCAGCCGAGGGAGGGCTCGCCGCAGCTCACGCAGCCGTTGCGGGTCGCGGACACCGATCACCGCGCGCAAGATCACCTCGAGTGTGATCGCCTGCATGCGCGGCCGCATTGCAAAGGGCTCACCGCGAGGCCAACGCGCGATCTCAGCCATCGTGATCTCCTCCACCAACTGTTCATAGCGGCCGATTGCCTCGCCGTGAAACGGCGGCAGCATCATGCGGCGCTGCGAGAGGTGGCGCTCTCCATCGAGCAGCAGCAGGGAATGCACGCCGACCAGCGGTCCCATCACCGCGTTCGCCTGCCCAGCACACAGCACATCGCGATCAGCGCCGAACACATCCTTGATCACGCCCGGGTCAGCAACCGCGACGACATCGCCGATCGCGAGCGTGCGGAGCGTGAAGACGTCGCCGTAGCGCTGCTGGCAATAGCGCGTAAACGCCACCGGCATCGTGCCCCACACGATCGTCTGCGCAAACCGCGGCCAACGCGGACCTGGCGGCAGTCCGTCAATGCACGACGGCAATTCCGACTGCGACTGCATTTGAGCCACCTTTCTCCAAGACCAAGGTGCCTGTCAGGCAGCCCTGTGAGCTCAGCTTTTGGGGGATTACCTCCCAAACTATACATACGTTTGTGTTGATTGGGTTATGATCCGGTAGATGGCCCAACACAGCAACCGAGAGCAGCTGCTCCAGGGCGCGATGCGCTGCCTCCAAGACAAGGGCTATGCGCGGACCACCGCGCGCGACATCGCGACCGCCTCCCACGCGAACCTCGCGTCGATCAGCTACCACTTCGGCTCCAAGGAGACACTTCTCAACGAGGCACTGATGGCCGCGTTCATGCAATGGACAGAGCAGCTCGGAACGATCACGCTCGCCGACATCGACACCTCCCCCCCGCGCCGCCTCGGCGCCGTTTGGACACAGATCCTCGCCGGCTTCGACGAGAACCGCGGGCTAGTCGTCGCATTCGTCGAGGCCATGGCCCAGACCGCGCACTCCGAAGACCTGCGCACGCAGATGGCCGAGCACTACCAGGCACTTCGGGCAACAGTGGCCACGATCACGCTAAACAACCTCGGCGATGACCAAGGCGCGCTCGCCGCGGAGGCACCGACGATCGCGGCGACACTGATCGCACTCTGCGACGGGTTCGCGCTGCAATGGCTCATCGACCCGCAAAACATCCCTGACCTAAGACCACTGCTCGACGCGATCGACACGCTCAGCCAACCGCACTCGGGTACCTTCGACACGCTTTAGCCGCGCGCATCTCGCCACCTTCTGAGGCGCCAAGCCGGCGGCAGCGAGCAATCCACAAGGCAGCCACCAGACAACCGACGAAAGGTGAGCGATCGGCTTCTCCTGTAGCCGCGGTACAGTCGCCCCCTCGAGTAGGTCGAGCGAGAGCCGCCGAACAGTGGTCGCTCAACGAGGGTGTTGGGTCTGCCACGCGCGAGCGCCCTCTCGTAGCACCCTGGTGAGCACGCTGACCACCAGCTCTCGCGGCACGTCTGGGTGCTCCAGCCACCAGAGCGCGAGGCCGCTGGATGCGCTGCGGATCAGCTCAGCAAGGGGCTCGACCTCAGTGTCGGGAATCGAGACCTCCGGCTCGGCCGCGATCAGGGAGGCGGTCAGCGCACGGGCGCTTGCTTGGAGCTCGCGATAAAACTGCTGGATCTGCGGGTCGCCCGTGGTGTCTCGGAAGAGCAACCGCCACGCGTAGGGATGCTGCTCCACATACGCGAACCACGCGTCAAGGATGGCGGGGAGCCGCGACGGTAGCGGGCTCTCGACGGCCGCGCTCGCCGCGAGCGCGCTCAGGAGCCCCTCACGATGCTTGGCGAGCAGCGCCATGTGCAGCGCCTTCTTGCTCTCGAAGTGAAGGTAAAGGACCGGCTTGGTGACACCGGCCGCCGCCGCGACGTCCTGCAGCCGAGTGCCGGCATATCCACGCTCGGCGAAGATCGGCTCCGCGGCCTGCTCGATCACGGCACGTCGCTCTGCGGCTCGAAGTCGCTTCACCATTTACTACCCGAGAGTAGCCTGCTTCTGCTAACTTACCCGCCGGTAGCAAAGGAGCGACCTTGAGCACAGAAATCCACGACCCCAACCGCCGCCAGCACTACGCGTTTACGCGGGCCGGCGAGCACATGCTCGTCGACATCCGCGTCGCCCCCGGCGGCGACGGGCCACCCCACATACATCCCTCCCAAGAGGAGCGCTGGACCGTGCACAGCGGACAGGTGCGCTTCAAGATCGACGGTCGAACCACCCTTCCCGAGCCCGGCGTCGAGGTCGTCATCCCACCCGGTACGAAGCACGCGTTCAAGAACATCGGCCAAAGCGAGGCGCGGATCCGGGCAGAGGTCCGCCCAGCCCTCGAAATCCAAGAGTTCCTCACCGAAGCCGCCGAGCTGGCCCGTGGCGGCTACTACACCCGCCAGGGGCTGATCACGAGTCTGGCTGGCGCACGCCGCATGGCCGACTTCCTCGAACGTTACGAAGACACCGCGATCATGCTGTGGCCGCCGCGCTTAATCCAGCGCTGCCTGACGACGCTCCTACGGCTCACCTCCCGGCGAACCTGAGCTCGGATCCTCGAGCGCTCTGCTGCGTAAGCCTCGGACGCGGCACCAGCCGGGTCGCGATGAGTCGGCCCGTCACCTTGAGCGACCGCAGAGTGTCGAGCAGGCATGGTCAGTCCACCGCGACGAGATAGACGAGCTGCTGAGTGACCAGCAGCACCTGACGCCCACGCTCCGCCCGCCGCGGGCACCTAACGCTGGCAGACTGCAACGCCGCTTGGCTATGACGTTGTCGCTGCTGCCGGGTTGGCGCCGTCCACGGCGGCCCCGCAATCCGAGCAGCGCCCGGTTGATTTGGCGTCCGCGAACCTTCAGGTTCGAACAACCGGCGGGACTCCTGGAAGGAGGGGCACAGGCGTTCAGATCGCTCGGGCCTCGTGATCCCCGAGAGCCAGCTGCATGACCCTGACGTCAACCCACTGGTCGTGCTTGAAGCCGACATCCTGGAGGCGCCCGGCATCGCGGAACCCGGCACGCTGATGCAGCGCCATTGAGGCTTGGCTGCCGGTCTCAGCGATCACGGCGATCACCTGCCGAGCGCCGGCCTCCCTCGCGTGCGTGAGCAATGCCGCGAGCAGGCGCTGGCCGTACCCGCGGCCGACGTGTCCCGGCGCCAGGTAGATCGTGTTCTCGACGGTGTGGCAATACGCGGGCTTGTTCCTCCAGGCCGCCACGTACGCGAAGCCGATGACCTCGCCTCCGAGGATCGCAGCGAGAAAGGGCCAACCCGCCGCCCCGAGATCGCGCCGCTTCTCAGACCAGTCCTCGACAGACGGCGGGTCAAGTTCGAAGGAGATGACAGTCTCCTTGACGTAGTGCTCGAAGATCGCAGCCACCGCCGGCATGTCCTCAGCCCCGGCTGCCCGGACCGAGAGTGCAGATTCCCCCATAGTGGACATCTACGGTATTATAAGGGAATGCTTGAGCTCGACGCACTCGGCGTGCGCGTTCGTGAACTGCGGGTTGCTCAGGGCCTCGGGCTGCAGGCACTCTCCAGCATTACCGGCGTGAGCGTGAGCATGCTCTCCGCGATCGAGCGAGCAGAGAAGGCACCCACCGTCGTGGTGCTCTCCCGCATCGCCGATGGACTGAAAGTGACGCTGGGAGGCCTCCTGGCTCCCTTGGAGTCAGATCGAGTCGTGCTGCGCAGGGCCGCCGAGCACGAGATCATCGACGAACCCGGCGGATGGCGACGCGTCGTACTCAGCCCTGTCATCCCGGGCGTCAACTTCGAGTGGATACGCACCAGGCTCCCAGCGCACTGCGACGCGGGCGCGTTCCCCGCCTACGCCCCCGGCTCACACGAGTTCGTCTCAGTCGAAACCGGCACCCTCCACGCGACCATCGCCGAGGAGGTCTACGAGCTGCTAGCCGGCGACACGCTCTACTTCCCGAGCGGCACACACGCCTACGCCAACCACGGCGACGCACCCTGCACCTACGCCGTCGCGGCGCTCATCATGCGGCCACGCACCGCCAGCACGCCGCGCGACTGACGAAGCGCGCGCAGCGCCGAGCCTCAGAGCAACCGCCACAGGTGACTAGGTCCAGCCCGGCCCGACCTCACAATGCGAGTGAGCACGCCTCGGTTAAACTCCGTGTCGGCCGGCACCGTGAGCGAGACCGTCACCTAGGAGCGCGGGTCGCTATTGAGGGTCGGCGGGGGTGGG
>JBEKYV010000147.1:0-7810 GCA_049510515.1 Solirubrobacteraceae bacterium
CTCGAAATCCGTCTCGACGTCCGCCTCCTCGCCGCCCCCGACGTCGATCTCCTCGCCGACGCCGACCAGATCGAGCAGCTTCTCATCAACCTCGTCCGCAACGCCGTCGAATCCGCCCTCACCCGCGTCGAAGAAGAACCCGAAGCAGCCGTCATCCAGAGCGAGCCCACACCCACATCAACTGTCATCCTGAACGAAGCGCAGCGCAGTGAAGGATCTGCGTTTCCTGCCGGAACCACCGCAGGCCCCGGGAAAACAGCGAATCCTTTCATGGAAAGATCTGGCGCTTCGACCGCGCCCTGCACCCCCACCGTCACCATCCGCGCCATCGAAGAAGCCGACCTCGTCGCCATCGTCATCGAGGACAACGGCCCAGGCCTGGCCAATCCCGACAACCTCTTCGTCCCCCTCTACACGACGAAGAAATCCGGCTCCGGAGTAGGACTCGCCCTCGCTCGCCAGATCGTCGAAGCCCACGGTGGAGCCATCGAACTCCGCAACCGCCCCAACCACCAGGGCTGCATCGCCGAAGTCCGCATCCCCCTCGCCGAACGTTCCAAAATTTAGTCGTCCCCTCGTTAGTCCGCCTGCAACTCACCCACTCTCGCCTCTCGCGGCACCCGAGCGGCTCCCAAAACAAACAGCGCCCCCAGCACCACGACCACCGGAATTATCGCCCACCGCCGCTCGACCGCATCCATGATCGCGTCCAGAAACTGCACCGAAGCATACACGACCATCAGTCCTCGCATCGCTCCCCACGCCCGCAGCCGCAGCATCACCAACAGCAACAAGCCCAGTGCGAGATTCCGCGAGAACAAGTACCCGGCGTATACCCGCACCGCACCGGTGACCACCTCACCTGGAGCCAAAAGCTGCGCGGGACGCAGCACCGCGAGCTTCTCGGTGGCGATGTCGCGCACCGTGGGCCCCAGCCAGCGGGTGTGCTCGAGGCCGACATTGGTGAGCACCGTCACCGCCGACTCGATCACCGCGGTGGCGTCGTAGCGCCCGCCGAGGCCGGCCTCGACGACGGCGACCTCGACCTCGCGCTCGGCCAGCGCCCAGAAGGCGGCGGCGGTGAGCAGCTCGAACTGGGTGACGTGGTCGTCCTCGGCGAGCGTGCGGTTGACGCGCTCCGCCGCCCACGCCGCGCGCGCGACGGCGGCGGCAAAGGCGGAGCTTGAGATATCGCGCTCTGCGACCTGCACCCGTTCGGAGTAGGAGATCAGGTGGGGGGAGAGGTAGGCCCCGGTGCGCAGCCCGTGGCGCTGGAGGATCGCCGCGATCATGCGGGTGGTGGATGTCTTGCCGTTGGTGCCCACCACGTGCACCGAGCGAAAGCGCCGCTGGGGGGAGCCCAACACGGTCATCATGCGCCGTATCCGGTCGAGCCCGAAGCGCATCCCGAACAGCTCCAGCGAGCGTAGATGACGCTCGGCGCGCTCGCCGCTCCAGGACTCGCTCAAAGCGCCTCCAGTTCAGCGCGCAGACGGGCCAGCTTGGCGCGCTCGCCCTCGACCACCTCCGCCGGCGCGCGCTGCACGAAGCCGGCGTTGGCGAGCTTGCCCTCGACGCGGGCGATGTCGCCTTCGAGCTTCGCCCGCGCAGCCGTGCGGCGGCGCCCGGCAGCATCGAGGTCGAGCCCCTCCGAAGAAAGCACCTCGACGGTGCCGCACGGTACGGTGATTGATGCCACCGATACAACAGATGCATCGGCGTCGAGTCGCAAACGCGCCAGGTTCGCGAGTATCCCTGCCGTGGACTCGTACCCGTCGGCCTCGATCCGAGCGTCAACAAGCGCTCCCGGTGGGGCATTGACGCTGTTGCGCCAGCCGCGGATGAGCGTGACTGCCTCAATCGCGCGCTCGATCTCGATCTCCGCGTTGCGGTCGATCAGCGCCGGCTCGGCCTTCGGGTACGCGGCGCCGGCGAGCAGACCGCCCGAGTCGTCGAGGAAGGACCACAGCTCCTCGGTCACGAACGGGATCACCGGATGCGCCAAAGCGACTGTCTCGCGCAGCACGTAAAGCAGCGTCGCGATCAGCTCCATGTCGGGCAGTTGCGCAGCGGCGGCCAGCCGCGGCTTTACTGCCTCCAGGTACCAGTCGCACAGCTCCGCGTAGACGAAGTCGTAGAGGCCGAGCGCCGCATGGGAGAAGTCGTAGTCCTCGATCCGCGCCGCCGTGTCGGCCTTGATCTCCTGCAGGCGCGAGACGATCCAGCGATCCTCGACGGTGCACGGCAGCGGTCCAGACGGGACGCTGGCGCGGTCGCTGCCCAACAGCGAGTCCACGCGCAGGAGCACGAAGCGCGCCGCGTTGAACAGCTTGTTGGCGAGCGCCTGCCCCTGGCGCACCTTCTCCGCGGAGTAGCGCACATCCTGCGATGAGGACATCGCGAGCAGTCCGAAGCGCACCGCGTCGGCGCCATGACGGTCGATCTCATCGAGCGGGTCGATGCCGGTGCCAAGCGACTTCGACATGCGCCGCCCGTCGGGGGCCTGGATCACCGAGTGGATGTAGACGTCGGCGAACGGCACCTCCCCGGTGAAGCGCAGCCCCATCATGATCATCCGCGCCACCCACAAAAAGAGGATGTCGCGCGCGGTGGAGAGCACCGCCGTGGGGTAGAAGGCCCGCAGCTGCGGTGTCTGATCGGGCCACCCCAGTGTGGCGAACGGCCACAGCGCCGAGGAGAACCAGGTGTCGAGCACGTCCTCCTCCTGGCGCAGCTCACCGCCGCATGCTGTGCAGCGCTCCGGAGCAACGGCCGACACGTGGAGGTGCGAGCAGACCCCGCAGTAGTACACCGGCAGCCGGTGCCCCCACCACAGCTGCCGCGAGATGCACCACGGGCGGATGTTGTCCATCCAGTCGAGGTAGACGCGACGGTGGTTGTCGGGGACGATCCGCACGCGGCCGTCGCGCACCGCGTCGATTGCGGGGGCGGCGAGCTCGTCCATGCGCATGAACCACTGCAGCGAGATCAGCGGCTCGATCCGCTCGCCGGAGCGGTGGGAGTAGGGGACTTCGTGCTCGTAGGACTCCTCCCCCACGATCCGCCCTTCCTCGCGCAGCGCCGCCACCACCGCCGCACGCGCCTCCATCACCGTGAGTCCGGCGAAGCGCTCGCCGGACTCGGCGGACATGCGCCCGTCCTCGCCGATAACAGACACCTGGTCGAGCTCGTGGCGGCGGCCGATCTCGAAGTCGTTGGGGTCGTGCGCAGGGGTGACCTTCAGCTGGCCGGTGCCGAACTCCATCTTCACGTACTCGTCGGCGATGATCGGCAGGTGGCGCCCGACGAGCGGCAGGATCGCGCGGCGCCCCACCAACTCGCGGTAGCGCTCGTCCTCGGGGTGCACCGCCACCGCGGTGTCGCCCAGCATCGTCTCGGGGCGCACGGTGGCGATCGTTACGCTGCCGCCGACGTCTGAAGAACGAGGGGCCCGGCTCCCCGGTTGATCGGGTCCCGCCCACCCGGCTGCGCCACCCTCTAAGAGGTCGTAGCGGATCGAGTACAGCGTGTCGCGCTCGCGGCGCTCCTCGACCTCGAGGTCGGAGATCGCCGAGCGGCTGCCGGGATCCCAGTTGACGATGTAGCGGTCGCGGTAGATCAGCCCCTGCTCGTACAGCGCGACAAACACTGACACCACCGCGCGGTGGTAGCGGTCGTCGAGCGTAAAGCGCTCTTCGGTGTAGTCGCAGGAGGCGCCGAGGCGCTTGAGCTGCTCGACGATCGTGTGGCCGTAGTGCTCGCGCCAATCCCATACGCGACGCACGAACTCCTCGCGCCCCAGCTCCTGGCGGGTGAGGCCCTCCGAGCGCAGCGCCTTCTCGACCTGCGCCTGTGTGGCGATGCCGGCGTGGTCGGTGCCAAGGATCCACTTGGTGCGCCGGGTGGGTGGGCCACTCATCCGGTGGTAGCGGATCAGCACGTCCTGGATCGAGCCGTTGAGCGCGTGGCCCATGTGCAGCGAGCCGGTGACGTTGGGCGGGGGGATCGCGATCGAGTAGTTCTCAACGGCCTCGCCCTCGGGCGGGGGGTGGAACAGCCCGCTCTGAAGCCAGCGCGCGGCGATCCGCGGCTCGACCTCGGCGGGCTCGAAGCGGGTCCTGCTCTCCAGATCCTCGGGGGGCTCGCTCATTGGAGGGTGAGTGTACGTGTGTTGTTCCAGCCGGTGCATGCACCGGCTGGCCAACTGGCGCATGCGCCAGTTGGTTCCGATGGCCGCATGCGGCCATCGGCCAGGCCGCGCATGCGCGGCCTGGAACAGAAGCTCTCAGTTGGCGATCCCGCCAAGGTAGGAGTAGGGGTGCAGCAGCTGCCAGTACTCCAACCCGTTGCCCTCCGCGGTGATCTCGCTGCCCGCGGGGGCCTCGGTGCGCAGGCGCGCCGCCAGCGCGGCGGCGTCGTCCTCGTCGTTGGCGCCTACGAGTATGTGACGCCACAGTTGCTTGACAGGGATGCCCTCGCTGCGCAGGCGCTCGGCGAAGGAGCGCGCGTCGTGGTGGGTGGGCAGCGTGATGCGCACCTCCCACTCGGCGTGGCCGGCCTGCTGGGACTCCTCGGTCTCAAGCTCCTCAAGTCGCGCGTGCTCGGCGGAGCGATCGGCCTCGGTGGTGGGCAGCGGCGCCGAGGCGTCCTCCCAGCGCTCCTCCAGCGGGTGCCAGCGCATCACGCTGACCGATCCCTCGATCGAGTGCTCGGACATCGCCTGGGTCACCACTTCACGCGCGTGCTCGGCTGCCTCGGCGGAGTCGGCGTACAGGAAGACGTGCTCGCCCTCGTGCGTGATCGCCAGCCGCGGCAGCTCACGGTGGGCGTCGTCGGCGATCTGGATGCTCTTCAGCGCGTCGAGCACCTCGCCGGGCGCCTGCGCGCGGACCTGTACGCGGAACTCGTCGTGCACAGGGTTTACGCGGACTCTTCGCGCAGACGCCGCGTGCGCGGTTTGGCCTCGGCCACGGCGGGGGCCTCCTCGGGGGCGGCCTCGGTGACCAAGGTCGGCTGACGACCCTGCTCGACGGTCTCGCGTGTGACCACGCACTTCTTGACATCGCGCCGCGAGGGCAGCTCGAACTGGACCTCCAGCAGGATCTCCTCGATGATCGAGCGCAACCCGCGCGCACCGGTGTTGCGCTCCAAGGCCCGCTCGGCGACGGCCTTCAGCGAATCCTCGGCGAACACCAGCTCGATGCCGTCGAAGGAGAAGAAGCGCTGGAACTGCTTCACCAGCGCGTTGCGCGGCTCGACGAGGATCGAGACGAGGTCCTCGCGCGAGAGCTGGTGCACGGCGCTCATCACCGGCAGGCGGCCGATGAACTCCGGTATCAGCCCGTACTCGATCAGGTCCTCGGGCAGGCACTTCTCGAACACCTCGCCTGTGTCGTGGTCGGCGGGGGCGTCGATCACCGAGCCGAAGCCGACGCCCTTGTGCCCGATCCGCCTCTCGATCACCTTGTCGAGGTTGGCGAACGCCCCCCCGCACACGAACAGCACGTTGGTGGTGTCGATCGTCAGGAACTCCTGATGCGGATGCTTGCGCCCGCCCTGCGGCGGCACCGAGGCGGCGGTGCCCTCGAGGATCTTCAACAGCGCCTGCTGCACGCCCTCGCCGGAGACGTCGCGCGTGATCGAGGGGTTGTCGGCCTTGCGCGCGATCTTGTCCACCTCGTCGATGTAGATGATCCCGGTCTCGGCCTTCTTCACATCGTAGTCGGCGGCCTGGATCAGCTTCAAAAGGATGTTCTCGACGTCCTCCCCGACGTACCCGGCCTCGGTGAGCGCGGTGGCGTCGGCGATCGCGAACGGCACGTTGAGGATCCGCGCGAGGGTCTGCGCGAGCAGCGTCTTGCCGCAGCCGGTCGGCCCCAGCAGCAGGATGTTGGACTTCTGCAGCTCCACGTCGGAGTCGCCCGCCTGCATCATCTGCACGCGCTTGTAGTGGTTGTACACCGCCACAGAGAGCGTGCGCTTGGAGGTCTCCTGGCCGATCACGTACTCGTCGAGCACGTCGTAGATCTCCCGCGGGGTGGGGAGTTTCTCGAGGTCGAACATCGGTGTGGGCGCGAGCTCCTCGTCGATGATCTCGTTGCAGAGGTCGATGCACTCGTCGCAGATGTACACGCCGGGACCGGCGATCAGCTTCTTGACCTGCCGCTGGGACTTGCCGCAGAAGCTACAGAGGAGCTGCTCGTTGGAGTCTGTGGGACGGGCCATTTCTATCGTTCTCTCATATCGTGATTGCTGGTCTGAGGCGGTCGCTGAGCAAGCAGATCAAGGACGCAAGGAGCGTGGCGTGCTCTGGCACGCGAGCGACTGAGGACGCAGAGATGCGTAGCTCAGCGGCCACCTCAGTGCTCGGAGATGACGCGGTCGATAATGCCGTACTCCTTGGCCTCCTCAGAGCTCATGAAGTAGTCGCGCTCGGTGTCCTTGCCGACCTGCTCGAGCGCTTTGCCGGTGTGCTTGGCGATGATCTCATCGAGGCGGTGGCGCACATCGATGATCTCTTTGGCGTGGATCTCGATGTCGGTCGCCTGACCCTGGAAGCTCGATGAGACCTGGTGGATCAGGATCTTTGCGTTGGGCAGCGCCATCCGCTTGCCGTGCGCGCCACCAGCCAGCAGCAGCGCGCCCATCGACATCGCGATCCCCACACAGATCGTCTGCACGTCGGGCTTGATGAACTGCATCGTGTCGTAGATCGCGAGGCCCGCGTACACCGAGCCGCCGGGCGAGTTGATGTACAGCGAAACATCCTTCTCGGGATCCTCCGACTCCAGGTGCAGCAGCTGGGCGACCACGAGGTTGGCGATCTGGTCTTCCACGGGCGTGCCGAGAAAGATGATCCGCTCGTTGAGCAGGCGGGAGTAGATGTCGAAAGCGCGCTCCCCCCGGGAGGTTTGCTCTACGACCATTGGAACAAGTGGACTCATAGTCCTCGCTTCAGTTTCGCCTGACCGTCCAGATTCCTTCCGCTTCCCACCATAGAGGCTACCGATCCGGCGTCCACAGCCCACCAACCTCCTGGCCCTGCTCGCGCGTGTGCTCCTGCGCCTCGACCACCTGCTCCTCGCGGGCCCGCTCCGTGCGCTCCTTCTCGGGCGTCCACAGCTGCTCGCGCGCCTGTGCCTGCTCGAGCGGGATCGGCACGGCAGTCGTGGCGATCAGCTCGACCGCATTGCGCGCGGCGAGGTCCTCGCGGATCTCCTCGACGCGCCCCGCGTCGCGCAGCCTCTGCAGCAGCTGCTCTGCCGGCAGCTCCTCGCGCTCGGCGGCAGGTCGGACGGCATCCAGCAGCTCCTCCTCGCCCGGCTCGATGCCCTCAGCG
The DNA here is from genome assembly GCA_049510515.1 of Solirubrobacteraceae bacterium. Taxonomy (GTDB): domain Bacteria; phylum Actinomycetota; class Thermoleophilia; order Solirubrobacterales; family Solirubrobacteraceae; genus Palsa-744. The sequence continues at coordinate 7,340 of JBEKYV010000147.1, forward strand.
GTCACGACCGCGGTGAGTACGGCCTCGCGGCGCAGCGCCCGCTCGGCGGCGGGGGCGTTCTCGGCGAGGATCTCCTGCTCCTCGCGGCCGGTGAGCTGCAGGTAGGTCTCGCGCGTGATCCCGCGGTGGGAGAGCGTGTGCAGCATCCGCTCCCACATCTCTCGCGCGCGGGCCTCGATCAGCGGGCCGGGCACCTGCACCTGCGCCTGCTCGACGGCGGCGTCGAGCGCCGCCACCCGGAACTCCTCCTCGATGCGCCGCTCCTCGGTGGCGAGCAGGCGCCCGCGAATGTCCTCGCGCAGATCCTCCAGCGTGTCGAAGCCGGTGTCGATCGCCAGGTCGTCGTCGACCTCGGGGAGCTGCTTGAGCTTGACCTCCTTGACCGTCACCGCGAAGGAAACGTCGCGGCCGGCCAGATCCTCGCGCTCGTAGTCTGCCGGGAAGGTGAGCGCGAGCGTGCGGCGCTCACCG
>JBEKYV010000148.1:0-10931 GCA_049510515.1 Solirubrobacteraceae bacterium
CGACGAACACGTCCTGCAGCACGAGACCCTCATCGCCAGTGTCCTCCTGCCAGCGGCGCAGCGCGACATGCAGCTCTCCCCGTGCCGCGGACGAGGCGGCTCCCTCGGGCGACACTACGACGGCCTCACCGGCGATGAGCTCGATGCCCATGGACCAACCCGCATTGAACTGCAGCGCATCGAATTCCCAAGGCTCGACGTGAGGATGAACGATCGTAGCCACCCGATCCATATTACCTGACTTCAGGAGTAGTACGCCAGCCACGCGAACAGGCTGGTGGTCCCCGCCATCGTGCGGAACATGCCCGGCAGCGTCTGCGAATCCTTGATCGGGCCGCCCCACCAGCTGCCCAGCCAAAGGCCGTCGCCGATCGTGGCGTGCTGGGCGGCCGCGGCGGCATTGGTCTGCGCCACTTCCAGCCAGTGGTTGTCGCCGACCGCCTTGCCGTAGGCCATCATCCACTCCATGAAGATCGAGTCATACAGCGGCGCGAAGTTGTACTTGACGCCGTAGATCTCGGTCATCGAACGCGCCTGTTCAGCCGAGTGGGTGCAATAGCCGTTGTCGCCGCTCGCCTGGCAGAGCAGATACTGGGCGTAGATCAGCGGCCCCTCCACGTAGTCGATCACCGTGCTGCCCGGGCCGCCGCTCAGGTAGAGGCCGTGGAAGCCGATGTCGTGCGCGTTGCCCCAGTCAATGAACTTGCGCACCTCATCCAGCTGGTAGGAGCTGTGGTCGATCCCATACAGCAGCATCCCCAGCAGGCTGTTGGAGGCCAGCGCCTCGCCGGCATGGTAGGGGTGCTCGATGTTCCACCACATGCCCCCGCCGCCCGCTGCGTCCCAGCCCTGGGTGGCGGCGAAGTTGAAGGCTCGCTCTGCGTCGCGCAGGTAGCGGCGCTCGCCGGTGGCTTCGTAGGCATTCACGAACGCCACGCCCAGCCAGCCGTTGTCGTCAAACCATGCCTCCGCGCCGCGGTAGCGGTCACCTGGGTAGGGGGCATACCCGTTCAGGTAGCGGTTCCAGTAGCTCTCGGAGGCATGCCCGAAGCGGTCGACCCGCGCGCGGTGCGCCGGGGAGGGCGCCGCGAGCTCCAGCGCATCCACCGTTTCGAACATGCGCACGTCGCCCCAGATCGTCAGCAGCGGGTATTCGCCGGTGCAGTGCAGGTACTCGCAATACCAGCCACCCGAGCGCCAAGCCTCACTCTGGTGCTCCCCCTGTTCGGCGAGCGCCATGTAGTTCAGCGGTTGCGCGGCGGCTGGGGACGACTCGATTGCGGTTCCGGCCGCCATCGTCAGCATCACGGTTAGGGCGAGCAGCGCGCGAGCGATCACACCACCGTATCGACAGTGCGCCGCGCGGAGCTTAGATGCCTCAACCAAATGAGGACGAGATTTGGCTTATTGGTATGGGCCCTCCAGCGAATCGTTTGACCCACCATCGCCGGCCGGCCATGTTCTCTTTTTGAACCCCTAACCAAACGAGACTTGGTCTTATTTGGTTAGGGGTTCTCAGTCGATGCCGCACGAGCGGCCGCTTCGGCCAGCTCCAGCTGGCGCTCCACGAGGTCGAGGCCCGCGTCCCAGAAGCCCGGGTCGGTGAGGTCCACTCCGACTATCTCGCCCAGCTCCTCGGGGCCGCGCGAGCCACCCGCCGCGAGCAGCTCCAGGTAGCGCGGCACGAAGTCCGGGCCCTGTTGCTCGTAGCGCTCATACACCGCCAGCGCCAGCAGCTGGCCGTATGCGTACGCATACACGTAGCCAGGGGTGTTGATGAAGTGGGGGATGTACGACCACCAGGTGCGGTACCCCTCGGTGATCTCGACCGCGTCGCCCAGCAGCTCTAACTGGCTCTGCGCCCACAGCTCGCCGATGCGCTCGACCGACAGCTCACCCTGCTCGCGGCGCCCGGTGTGGGCGAGCTCCTCGAAGCGGTTCATCGCGACCTGGCGGAACACCGTGGCGATGATGTCCTCGAGGTGCTCGGCCAGCAGCGCAAGGCGGGATTGCGGCGTGGTGTCCTGCGCCAGCAGACGCCCGAACACGACGGTCTCGCCAAACACCGACGCGGTCTCCGCCAGCGTCAGCGGCGTGCCCTGGTGAAAAATGCCCTGGCGCGCCGCCAACGCGAAGTGCACCCCGTGGCCCAGCTCGTGCGCAAGCGTCAGCACGTCGCGCCTGCGCGCGGTGTAGTTGAGCAGCACGTACGGGTGGGCCGAGGGCACCGCCGAGGCGCAGAACGCGCCCCCGCGCTTTGACGGACGCACGGGCGCGTCGATCCAGCGCTCAGCGAAGAAGCGCCCCGCGAGCGCCCCCAGCTCGGGGGAGAAGGATGAGTAGCAGTCGAGCACCAGCTCGCGCGCGTGCGCGTAGGTGAAGCTCACCTCGTCCTGCGTCACCGCCGCCATCCGGTCGTAGTCGGCGAGACGATCGATCCCGAGCAGCTCCGCCTTCAGCCGGTACCAGCGGCGCGCCAGCTCGTAGCGGCCACGCACCGCATCGATCAACGCCTGCACCGACTCGTCGCTGGCCTCGTTGGCGAGATTGCGCGCCGCCAGCCAGTTGGGGTAGCGACGCAGGCGATCGTCCACCGACTTGTCCGCCAACAGCGTGTTGAGCACATACCCGCGCGTGCGCAGCCCGGGCGCGAGCGCAGCGGTCACCGCCTCGGCGGCTGTGCGCCGCACCTCCCGGTCGGGCAGCGCCAGGCGGCTGAGCGCGACGTCGAGGGCGACGCGCTCGGTTTGGCCGGCTCCGTTGCCGCCGCCAGCGCCCATGCCATCGCCGGCCCCTGCCTCCCGCGCCGCGCCATCGGCGTCCGTCGGCTGACTGGCCACGCTCGGCAGCTCCACCTCGATCGCCGAGGTCAGCTCCTCGAACAGACGCGCCCACGCCGTCGCACCGGTGAGCGACTTCTCGGAGAGGATCTTCTCCTCGGGCTCGGTCAGCAGGTGCTCGCGGTAGCGGCGCACGTTGCGCAGGTGGTGGCGGCAGAAGTCGAGGCCCGGGTCCGCCAGCAGCTCCTCGGCGCGCTCCTGTGGCAGCGCCGCCCACTCCAGCTCGAAGAACAGCAGCGTCGTCTCCAGCGCGGTCTCGCGCTCCTGCACCATTTGCAGCAGCGCCCCGTTCGCCGGGTTGGCGGTGTCGGTGGAGAAGCGCAGGCCGGCGTATGTCCCGGCGCGCCCCACCAACTCGTAGATCGCCGCCAGCTCCCGCATCGCCTCCCGCAGGCCCGCGCCGTCCAGCTCGCCGAGCTTGCCCGCGTAGCGCTCGGCAAACGCCTGCGCGCGGATCAGAGCCTCCTCGAGCCTGCTCTGCACCCCTGCCTCGCCATCGCCGCCGACCAGCGGCTCGAGGTCCCAGGCGGCCTGCTCGAGCTCGGGGTCGGCTGGTGTGGTCTCTACCGCGGACATGGCGGATCAGCATAGAGGGTGGCGCAGCCGGCCCGAGCCGGTGAGCCGGGCCCCTCTTTTGTCGGTCAGCCGCAGCTCCCGCACGCGCATGCGCCACGGCGCGCCGTCGGCCACCACTGCACCGATGATGCCCTGCCGCAGCCGCAGGCGCCGCACCCGCCACTGCTCCCCGTCGCCCGCGGGGAGCTCGAGGCGTGGCCGCTCGGCGAGCTCTAGGCGTGGCCGCTCGGCGCGTCCCCGCACGGCAACATCGCGGAAGTCGAGTGCGAGACCCACGCCGATCGCCTTTGCGTAAGCCTCCTTGATCGTCCAGTACCGCAGGAACGCCTCGGTGCGCTCGCGCCCGCCCGCGCGCATCACCCGCGCCGACTCCCCGGGGTCGAGCGTCCTTGCGATCAGCCTCACCGACGGTGGACGTCGCGCGAGCGCCTCGATATCCACACCGACCGCTCGTCCGCGCCCGATCGCGAAGACCGCCAGATCAGCGGTGTGGGAGAGGTTGAAGCTCAAATTGTGGCCCCCCACCAGCTCCGGGCGTCCCTTGAGGCCGTACGCGACCGCCACCTCGCGCGGGTCGATCGCGAGATATGACCCGAGCAGCACGCGCAGGCCCACACGCGCGGTCGTCCTGCGCATTCGATCGGCGGGCGCGAGGATGCGCTCGAACCGCGTGAGCTCCTGCCGCGTGAGCACCCTATTGGCTTCCTCCAGCCTCGTGGTGGGCGCGTCGAGCGAGAGCTTCCACACGTGCAGCTCGTTCTCGCCCAGCCGAAATGCGGCGTCCGAATGAGGGCCTAGCATCGCTCGCCCCAATGCACGAGACCACCCCCAGCGTGTTCTTGATCGCCCGCCCCTCGATCGACCTCGACGGGTTGCGGGGCTATCTTGCCGATGTCGGCGGCGAGTCGTGGCTGGACCTCCGCCTCGGCGAGGCCGCGGACGCCAGCGCGAGCTCCGGTGTCGGCGCGCCTCGCGCAGACGACACCGGCGGCAGCGGAGCGAGCACTTCTCATGAGACTGACACCCAGGACGCCGGCGCCAGCATGCCTCATGAGACTGACACCCAGAGCGCCGGTGCGAGCACGCCTGCTGCCGTCAACGCCGGCGAGCTGCTGGTCGAGTTCGGCGGACGCGCCTGCTATCGCAGTTGGGAGCCGGGCCTGAATCCGAATGTCTCAAGGATACGCACCGATCGGCAGGCCTACTTCGCCAACATCCTGCGCTCCGGCCACGGAAGCGTGCTGGAGCACGCCAACTACTCCTTTGCCATACGGAATTGTTCGCGTGTTTTTACTCATGAGCTTGTACGGCATCGCGCCGGATCGGCCTTCAGCCAGGAGAGCCTGCGCTACGTGCGCCTTACCGACATTGGCTTTCGCGTGCCACCCGCACTCGAGCCGGTGCGCGACCAGGTGCTCTCGATCGTGGAGCAGCTGGAGGAGTTCCAGCTCAGCGCCGCCGCCACGCTCGGGATCGACGAGCAGGGGGTGCCTTTCCACGTCAAGAAGGAGGTCACTTCGGCGCTGCGCCGCCTCGCGCCGATTGGGCTCTCCACCGACATCGTGTGGACCGCCAACGCGCGTACGCTGCGCCACGTGATCGAGATGCGCACGGCGGAGGGCGCCGAGGAGGAGCTGCGCCTGGTGTTCGACAAAATCGCCCGCATCATGCTCGCCGAGACCCCCAATCTCTTCCAGGACTTCCTCCGCCAGGACGACGGGACGTGGGTACCCGAGTACCGTAAGGTTTGAGGCCCATACGCTCGATCCTGCCTGCCAAGCTCCCCATTGACCCCTCCACCTGGAGCGTCCGCCGCCAGCGGCCGCGGGGGTGGCTGCGCCACTACACAAGCTTCCTCTCCCCCGACGCCGCCGCCGCGATGCCGCTGCTGCTCGAACGCAACCGCCCCCAGCGCCTGCGACGGCTGGCCGCCACGGCCGGCGACAGCGCCGTCCAGCGCCGGCGCCCCACGCGCCCACGGATGCGGGTCCTCACCGCCGCGCCCGGCGCGCAGCTGCGCTGGCGCGAGGCACCGGCACCCCGAGCGCCGGGCCCCGACGGAGCGATCGTGCACCCGATCGCGGCGGCCACCTGCGACATCGACTGCCCGCTGGTGCTCGGCGTCACCCAGCTGGCGCTGCCCCTGCACCTCGGCCACGAATGCGTCGCCGAGGTGCTCTCGGTCGGAGAGCGCGTCGCCACCGTGCGACCAGGCGACCGGGTGGTCGTCCCCTTCCAGATCAGCTGTGGCGCCTGCCTCCCCTGCCGTGCCGGGCGCCCGGGCAGCTGCCTGGCGGTGCCGCCACTCTCCGCCTATGGCATGGGCCTCGCCACCGGGCACTTCGGCGGCGCATTCTCCGACCAGCTCGCGGTGCCTTACGCCGAGGCGATGCTGGTGCCCCTGCCCGCCGGCGTCGACGCGGCGGCCGCGGCGAGCGTCTCGGACAACATCTGCGACGCCTACCGCCATGTCGGGCCCCACCTCCCCGCGCTGCTGGACGCCGACCCCGACGCCGAGGTGCTGATTCTCGCCTGCCTCTCGCGGCGGGCGACGTTCACCGCCAGCACCCCGCTCTACACCGGCCTGATCGCGCGTGCGCTGGGCGCCCGCAACGTCACCCTCGTGGACTCACGCCCGCACGTCCGCGCACACGCCGAGCGGCTCGGCCTGAACGCGCTGCGACCCCGCGCGCTGCGCTGGCACGCGCCAGCGCCGCTGGTGGCGCACATCAGCGCCGACCCGATCGCCACCGCCCTCGCCCACACCGCCCCCGACGGCATCTGCACGAGCTCGGGCGGGCTGCACCGTGGCGCCCGTCTACCGATGCTGCGGATGTACGTTCGTCGTGCCACCCTCCACGTCGGCATTCCTCACACGCGTGCCCTGATGCCCTCCGTGCTCGAGCTGATGGCCGATGGGCGCCTGCGCGCGGAGCTGGTCACCACCAATGTCGCCCCGCTCGACGATGCCCCGCGAGCGCTGCGCGAGCATTGCCTCTGCGGAGGCACCAAGACGGTGCTTATGGCATAGGGCTCACCGTTCAGCGTGAGCAAAGCCCTCACAGCGGGTGATCGAGGATGAACATCTCCGCGGCGATATCGGGGTCGATGTGGTTGCCGCTGATGAAGGCACGGACACGGCGACCCGTGAGCCGCTCGACGGCGGCACAGAAATCCTTCTCCATCGTCTCCTGGAAGAGGTGGCGGATGTTGCTCACGGCTTCCGCCTGATGGCTGCGGGTGAGCGACTTCTCCGCGTGCGTCAGAACCTCGTGCATCAACGTCACCAGCACGTTGCCGTAGTGGAACGTCGAGGCCGTCTTTGGCCCACGCCCCAGGTATTCGGTGTGGATTCCCACCAGCGCGCTGGTGACTGCGGCGTTCAGCTCGCCGCCCCGTAGATTCTCAGAATCTGACATCGCGGAAGCTACGCTACTCCCTCGCGGGGCGTCGAGCAAGAGAGATTGGTCAATGAACTCGAACCAGGCATGCGCATACGTTGTTGGGGGCTTGCGGCGAGCCGACGCGGGGCCTGATTCCCGCGCGCACCCTCCGTCAGAATGCGTAAGCGCCACCCACAAGGAGCACGCATGCGCGCGCCTAAGCTAGCAAACCGCGCGCGGGTTGGGTTGCACCGTTTGCGGGCGAATGGTGGGGTGCACAGCCCAGCCGGGTGTGATGGAGCGCGCGGTCTGGCCGCGCTTCCCAAAGTGCTCAGCTCAGGCCACACCATTGAGGATGAAGATCTCAGCCGAGACATCCTGATCCAGCTGGCTGGCGCCGAGGAAGGCCGTCACGTTGCGACCGGTGAGCCGTTCGACCGCCGCGCGAAAGTCGCCCTCCATCTCCTGCCGGTAGAGTTCTCGCGCTTTGCGCACATCCGCCCTGCTGCCGTTTTCCGCGAGGATCTTTTCGGCCTTGGACAGCACATCCTGCATCAGGGTCACCACGACATTGTCGTGCTGGAACGTCGCGGCGCTCGCCGGACCATGACCGAGGTATCTGGTCTGGATCCCCACGAGTGCGTTGGTGATCTGCTCATGCAGCCCGTCGCCGATGGGGCGATCGTTGTCCACCATCATGCACGTCTCCTAGCGGGCCCTTGTCAATGTGGCCTGCGCAAAGGATTGAGAGGGCCCAAAAGATCCGGCGGCAGGAGAACCTCTCTCGAGCCTAGATCATTGACTCCGCCACCCACACCGTAGTTTAGGCGGACCTCGGGGCCCGCTTTAGGCGGAGGCCGGCGTCAGACGCGGTCGAGGCGACAAGCGCGGTCGAGGGCGTCAGAAGCGGGAGGCTGGACGACAGACCCAGTCGAGGGCGTCAGAAGCGGGAGGCTGGACGACAGACCCAGTCGAGGGCGTCAGAACCGGTCGAGGCGGCCATCGCTACTGCCGGACGACGTACACCGTGGCGCACCGAAAGCGATGCACCGCGCTTGTGATCGGCTGGAGCGTTGCCGTCAAACTCGTCGTCCGGCAGTCACCGAGCACAAATCGCGTGCCGGTGCTCTGCACGAAGGCCCGCGCCTTCGCCGGGGCGAGCTTGCCGGCAAGCAATTCTTCGGCGGTGACGCTGCGGTAGCGACAATTCGGCTCCGACCAGTAGCAGTTGCCGGTGTATGTCTGACGGCCAGTTTGCGCCGGCACAACCATCCCGAGATAGAAGCGCGTGAGGACTCCCCCGGGCTGCGAATCGTGCGCAAGGTAGGAGAGCGCCGCGCTCTCGCCGTGGGAGATGAAGTTGGCGTTACCCTGCCGCGGTTTGACCGCCTTATACGCGTATTTGAGCATGTAGATCGTGCCCGGGATCGTCAACACGGCGACCGCGACCACCGCGAGCGCAGGCAGCGACACCGCAGGGCGGGGCAGGCGTTTGGGGACGGCACTCCACGGCAGCGTGCGGACGCCTTCCACCGCCAACACCCCCAGGGGGACCGTGGCGCCGAGCAGGGCGTGTGTGGAGCCGCTGCCCTGCCACTCCGAAAGCGCGAAGATCGCGATGATCGCAAATGGCCACACGCGCGCGCTCAACGCAAGGAAGCTCTGTGGGTGCACCCGGTAGGCCAATAGTGCGGGGAGCACAAGCAGTACAAACGCCTTCACCACCAGCCCAACCGGGTAGGTGCTGAGAGCTGCTTCGCGCTCCCGCTGCCAGACGGGGTCGAAGTGCACGAGCAGCGCGAAGTACCCGAGCGGCAGCACGGTGAGCGCCACGGTCATCGCGAGCGCCGCCACGGCGACCCGCTCGCGGCGCGCCAGCAGCACGAGCTCCGAGCCGATCAGAATCAGGATCAGGGTCTCCCCCTGCCAGGGGTGCAGCCAGCTCGCCAGCATCCCCAGCAGCGGCGCCAGCAGACCCACGCGTCCGGCCGCGCGGTCGCGCGCGTAGGCCAGCAGCGCGCCGATCGCGCACGCCAGAGCGATCAGAGCGAATGGGTAGCCCCACGACCAGAAGACGATCCAGGAGTCCCCGATCACCGCCCCCCAACCGAAGAACAGCGCGAGCGTCAGCGCCGCGCGGCGCGGCCAGAGACCCTGCACGGTGCGGTGTACGTAGGCGCGCACCGTGAGGAAGATCGCGACGATCGCCACCGGCTTCCACAGCAGCAGCGCCACGTAGGGCGCGACCCCGAGCGCCGCGACCCCGGCGGAAATCGCCAGCAGCGGCTGGAAGAAGTCGGCGGTCGTACGCCCGAGCACGTACAGGTCGGGGCTGGCGCCGTGTTTGAGGATGCCCTCGATCCACATCATCGACTGCATCCCGTCCTCCTGGTACACCGCTTCGGTGCCGGTCCAGATGCGGCCGTGGACCACCACCTGCCACAGGTCGAGCCCCAACGTCCACAGCGAGAGCGCAACCAGCACCCCGAACAGGCCGATTTCGAAGCGGTCGAGCCTGCGCACGCTGGTTACGCGGTGAACTTCCTACTGCGCAGCAGCCCGCGCCGGTGCAGTTCCAGGCGCATCAGGGCCCTGAGCGTCTTCAGCCCGTACACGGTTGAGTCCCGCGCCCCCACCGAGGAGGCCTCCTGGGAGTAGATCGTGCGCACCGGCACCTCGGCGATGCGAAAGCCAAAGTGCACCACCTGCATCAGCAGCTCCGAGTCGAACGAGAAGTCCAACGAGTTGCGCAGGAACGGGATCCCCATCAACAGCTCGCGCGAGTAGGCGCGGTAGCCGGTGTGCAGCTCCGAGAGCGAGGTTCCCAGCGCGCGGTTCTCAATCGTGGTGAGCGCGCGATTGGCGATGTACTTGTACCGAGGCATGCCGCCCTCAAGCGCGCCGCCCTTCTCCATCAGCCGCGATCCCAGCACGAGGTCGGCCTCGCCCGCGAGGATCGGCTTGACCAGCTCGGGGATCAGCGTCGGCTCGTACTGGCCATCGGGGTGCAGCATCACCACCACATCAGCCTCGTCTTGCAGCGCCTGCAGGTAGCAGGTCTTCTGGTTGCCGCCATACCCCACGTTGTGGGGATGGGGGATGACCCGCAGCGGCAGCGTGCGCGCCAGCTCGACGGTGCCGTCCCGCGAGCCGTCATCGACCAGGATGATCTCATCGACCCACTCGTGGGGGATGCCCGACACGGTGGCCGCCAGCGTGCGCGCCGCGTTGAGCGCCGGCATCACCACGATCACCTTGGCGCTCCCCTTCTCGGTGGGCGCGGTGGGGGCCCTCGTTGGGCTGGCCGTCATCGTCATTGGACCTCAGGCTTCACGTGTCAGGGGCTTGGTGGTGAGGACGTCGCAGTTGGCTTGCCGGGATGGGGAGGGTGTAAAAAGCAGACCCAACCATCTAAGAATAAGTCTCGTTCTCATTTGGTTGGGGCCGCGAAAGGCAAACTATGCCACCGACCCCACCCGCTGCGCCTCAGGACTGAGGCACCCCGCCCGCGCGGTTGTATTCGGCGGCAGCCTCGCGCAGCCCGTCCCCGCGACTCGGACGCAACGTCGCGGTGACGTGGCGCCAGTAACGGCGGGGCGAATGGCGCCCCGGCAGCACGAGCGCGGCGAGCACCCGCATCGCATACGACCAAGCGGTCAGCCAGCGCACCGCACGCGCGGCGGCGGGCGAGTGGTGCTTGCGCATGTAGCGATCGCGGTTACGCGCCATTTCGACGATTCGGCGCTCGGGCACGGTGCCGGTGGCGAGCTGCTCGTGGTGGATGGCCCGCGCCCCCGGCACGTACAGGCTGCGCCACCCGGCGTCGCGCAGGCGCCGAGCGAAGTCGACCTCGTCGGAGTAGACGAAGAAATCCGGGTCCATGTAGCCGACCTGCGCCGCTGCCTCGCGCCGCACGAGCAGCGCCGAGGATTGGCACCAGTCCACCTCGCGGGTGTGCTCGCCCTTGCTCTGCACGGTGTACAGCCGATGGGCGAACACCGCGCCGGCGAGTGCCGTGGCGACCGTCGGAAAGCGCCACGCACACGGCTGGGAGATACCGTTCGGCCGCAGCAGCCGTGCCCCCGCGCACGCGGCATCCGGGCGCGCCCGCAGCGCCTGCCACAGCGCGAGC
>JBEKYV010000149.1:0-7784 GCA_049510515.1 Solirubrobacteraceae bacterium
CATGCCGATCGTCAGCGGCAGCATGTAGATGCCGGCGCGCAGCGGCGTCTCGGAGTAGTCCACGCCGTGCAGCGGCAGCCAGATGCCCTGCAGCCAGATGATCAGCATGAACATCAGCCCGCCGCGCGAGATCGCCGAGAGGAACGTCGAGAGCGTCCCGAACGAGAAGGCGCGGATGCGAAACAGCGGCAGCCTAAACATCGGCTCGGCCACGCGCTGCTCGATCGCAGCGAACGCCAGCAGCGAGAGCAGGCCGGCGCCCATCAGCGCCAGCACCTTGGGGCTTGTCCAGCCGGTCGCATGGCCGCCGTAAGGGCGGATGCCGTAGGTGACGGCGACCATGACCAGGATCAGCCCGAGGGCGAACGTTATGTTGCCCCCCCAGTCCACACGCGCCCGTTTGGGGGTGGAGCGCTCCTGCAGCTTCAGGTAGGCCCACACCGTGCCGAACAGCCCGACGGGCACCGAGATCAGGAAGACCAGGCGCCAATCGATCGGCGCCAGCAGGCCGCCGAGCACCAGCCCGACGAACATGCCAGAGACACCCACGATGTTGTTGATCCCCAGCGCCATCCCCCGCTGGTTGGCGGGGAACGCGTCGGTGATGATCGCGGCGGCGTTGGCCAGCAGGAACGCGGCGCCGACGCCCTGCACGATGCGGAACACGATCAGGTACATCGCCCCCGCCTGGCCCGTCAGCCAATCGACGGTCAGCACCAGCGAGGCGGCGGTGTAGATCACGAAGCCGAGGTTGTACATCCGCACCCGCCCATACATGTCCCCCAGCCGCCCGAGGCTGACGATCAGCACGCTGGTCACCACCAGGAAGCCGAGGATCATCCACAGCAGGTAGAAGCTGTTGGCGGGCACCAGCGGGTCGAGTTTGATGCCGCGGAAGATCGCAGGCATCGCGATCAGCGTGATCGACCCGTCGAGCGTCGCCAGCAGCACGCCCAGGGTCACGTTGGAGAGGGCGATCCACTTGTAGCGATCGTGGGTGTCGGCGGATAGGCGTGGAGCGGAGGCGACGGCCACCACTCCAACCTAGCAACCTTACGGTGACGTAAGGATCAGTTTGGCGGGCGGTACACCGTCACGACGGCGGCGCCGCCGAGCCCGATGTTGTGCTGCAGCGCCGCTTTGGCGCCCTCCACCTGGCGGGCCTCGGACTTGCCGCGCAGCTGCCACGTCAGCTCCGAGCACTGCGCGAGGCCGGTCGCCCCGAGCGGGTGGCCCTTGGAGATCAGCCCGCCGGAGGGGTTGACCACCCAGCGGCCGCCGTAGGTGGTCGCCTCGTCCTCGACGAGCTTGTGGCCCTCGCCCTCGCCGCACAGACCGAGCGCCTCGTAGGTGATCAGCTCGTTGGCGCTGAAGCAATCGTGCAGCTCGATCACCTGGATGTCCTCCGGCCCGAGCTGCGCCTCCTCGTACGCCTCCTGGGCCGCTTTGCGCGTCATGTCGGCGCCGACGATCTTGATGCAGTCGGTCGTGTCGTCGAAGGTCGATGACAGATCGGTGACCATCGACTGCCCCGCTATCTCGATCGCCTGCTCCCACAGGCCGTGCTCGTCCACGAAGCGCTCGCTGGCGACCAGCGCCGCGGCGGCGCCGTCGGAGGTCGGCGAGCACTGCAGCTTGGTCAGCGGCTCGTGGATCATGCGGGCTTCCTTGATCTGATCGAGCGTGTACTCGTCCTGGAACTGCGCGTAGGGGTTGTTGACCGAGTGCTTGTGGTTCTTGTAGCCGATCCACGCATAGTGGTCGGGCTCGGAGCCGTATTTCTGCATGTGGTCGCGCCCGGCGTTGCCGAACATCTGCGGCGCGAACGGCGATTCCTCCAGCGGGCGCAGCTCGATCATGCGCCCCATGTGCTTGTCGAGGGCGGGCGTGCGGTCGGTGTACTTCATCCCCAGCGAGCCCTTCTCCATCTTCTCGAAGCCGATCGCCAAACCGCAGTCGATCAGGCTGCCCTTGACCGCCTGGCGCGCCAGCCACAGGGCGCTGGAGCCGGTGGAGCAGTTGTTGTTGACGTTGACGACCGGGATCCCGGTCAGCCCCAGCCCGTACACGGCGCGCTGTCCGTAGGTGGAGTCGCCGTAGCAGTAGCCGGCGAAGGCCTGCTCCACGAGCTCATAGGCGATGCCGGCGTCGGCGAGGGCCTTGGAGCCGGCCTCCAGCGCCCAGTCGGGGTAGTCCCCCTCCTTGGTGCCCGGCTTGTCGAACTTCGTCATGCCGACGCCGATCACGTAGGTCCTGTTGCTCATCGCTGGCTGCTCCCCGGTGTTGGTTGCAAGTTTCACGGGAGAGTAGCCGTTCGCTGTGCCCGCGCCGTAGTAGCATCGATTGCGTGCACACGTGGATCTGGTGGGTGTTCCTCGCGGTGGTGCTGATCAAGATGCCGATCGCCGCGCTTTTGCTGTGGATGCCCTTCCGCTCCGACGCCGCACAGGAGGCACGCGCGGCGGCTGAGCCCGACTCCCCGGGCGAAGACGAGGGCGGCAGCAAGACGCTCCCCGATGGCTTTCGCCGCCACTGGCGCCCGCGCGGGCCGGTTCACGGCCGCGGTCCACGACGCGGGCCGCACGGTGGCAGCGCGCCACCTTCCCCCGCCCGGATTCGCGCCAGCAAACGAGGCGCCACGCGCGTCAGGGCGCGCCAATAGTCCTACCGCCTGCGATGGCGCTTGCGCTGTTGCCTGGCGGCCTTCGCCTGGGCTCTGCGCTTGCGCAGTCGTCCCTCGGGGTTGCGCGTGCCGCCGGTCATGCCGCCTTCGACCACCGGCGCCACCGAGCGCGCGTCGCGCAGGATGTAGAAGGCGATCCCGCCCAGCACAACGAACAGCGCCACCACCGCCATGATCATCGGCGTGCTGGTCTTCGAGCTCGTTTCGGTGGTGGCGGTCGTCGCCGTGGTCGGGGTCGTCTTCGGCGTGGCGGCCGCCGGCGACGGCGCCGTTGTGACTTTCACCGCCGGCGTGGTTTTGACTTTGGCGGCACCCGTCGCAGGCTTCGCGGCACCGGTGGCGGTCGTGTTCGGCGTGGCGAACAGGCTCCCCCCGCCGCTGGCCCTTGCGGACGGCGCGATGCTCACGAACAGCAGCACCAACGCCATGCATGCACACGCCGCGAGCCGCGCTGTCCTGGCGGAAAGAGGGATGAGGGGGGCGGGGCTGGGGTGGAAGCGAGTTGCGCCCATCGTGTAACGATCGTTATACACCGCGTCGCCCGATCGTGAACATCGAGCTTGGCCGAGCATAGCGCCTTCGAGCCCCTACAATGCCCAGCCGATGGCACCGAAGCAGCGACAGATCCGGATCGAGCAGCGCGGCGCCGCCGACGCGATCCAGGCGCTCGAGCAACGCACCGACGAGGAGCTCCAGGCCGAGACCAAGTTCAAGTCTGCTGCGCTTGCGATTCTTGGCGCGCGCGCCGCCGAGCGCTTCGACGCCGACCAGGCGCGCTCCTACTTCCAGCGCGCGATCGCCGCCGCACGCCCGCAGGAGCGGATGCAACTGCGGCGCATGGCCGATGCCTCGCTGGCGCTCGCCGAGCGCCGCCCCGGCGACCTGCGCGACGCCGTGCAGCGCCTCGGGCAGGAGCCCCCCAGCGGGCGGCAGATGTTCGCGCTGCGCGCGATGGGCCTGCTGCTCCCCCCCACTTCCGCCGGGATCCTCGCGCGGCTGCGCGGCATCATGCTGATCCTGGCGCTGATCATCGTGCTGCTCGCCGTGGGGCTCGGGATCGTCGAGCTGGTGGCGCTGCCCTTCGGCGGCCTGGGCCTCGCGCCCGGCGTATTGCTCGGGCTGTTCGTCGCCGCCGCCGGGGTCGCGATCGCCGCCTTGATCGGCCGGCGCAGGCGCGCGAAAGCGATCGCCAGCGCGCGCGCCCCCAAGAGTTGAGCCCCATGCCGCCGCAAGCACTGTGGCCCGGTGCCATCGTCAGTGGGCGTGCGATGGCGGTGACGCGTGCGCTCAGCTCTCAGACAGCGTCGCCTGGCTGATCACCACCGGGTGGATCGGCTGACCGTCCTGCGGCGGGCTCGTCGCGAGCTTGGAGATTGCATTGACGCCCGCCATGCTTCCCACGACGTTTCCGACCAGCGCGTATTGTGGCGGCAATTCGGTCTGCTGGGCGGTGACGATGAAGAACTGGCTGCCCGACGCTCCCGCCGGGTCGGTCGCCGTCTTCGCCATCGCGACCGTGCCCCGCGTGTATTGAAGGCTGGCGGGCGGGGCCTCCACGATCGTGTAGCCGGGCCCGCCCGAGCCGTCGCCGTTGGGGTCGCCCCCCTGGATCACGAAGTTGGCCGCCACGCGGTGGAAGGTGAGGTCGTTGTAGAAACCGCGCCTGACGAGATAGGCGAAGGAGGCAGTTGTCTTCGGTGCGCGCTTGACGTCGAGCTGGATCGCGATCGCCCCGCAGTTGGTGGCAAGCGTCACCACGTACCGTTTCGCGGGATCCAGGCTGCTCGTTGGCCGCGGCACGTGCTGGGGAGCTCTCGGTGCGGGCTCTTTGGCATGTTGGCAGGCCTCATGCGAGGCGCTCGTCACGGCGGAGACATGGTCGGCGCGGGAGTTGGCCGAAGTCTGTACATGGTTGGAGCTCGTGCCGCACGCGGCTAGCCCGAGCAACATCAACGGGACCACCGCAAGGGGACCAACCATGCGCATGGCTCTACCCTATCGCGGTGCCCACTCCCGTATGCCTGATCATCAACCCCGCCGCAGGTGGCGGCCGCGCCGGGCGCATCGCGCCGGAGGTGGTGGCGGCCCTGCGCGCACACGGCCTCACGGTGCGCCGTGAGGACACCCGCGACCTCGACCACGCGCGCGAGCTTGCGCTGGGCGCCGCGCGCGGTGGAGAACTCGCCGTCACGCTGGGCGGGGACGGGCTCGCCGGAGCCGCGGCCGACGCGCTGCGCGCCGTGCCCGGCTCGATCCTCGGCGTGCTGCCTGGCGGGCGCGGCAACGACCTGGCGCGCGTGCTCGGCATCGGCCAGGACCCGGTCGCCGCCTGTGCGACGATCGCCGGCGGTCTCGTGCGCGAGCTCGACCTCGGCCTCGTCGGCGAGCACACCTTCGTGGGCATCGCCAGCTGCGGCTTTGACTCCGACGCCAACCGGATCGCCAACGAAGCACCCGCGTGGCTGGGCAACCTCGTGTACGCCTACGGCGCGCTGCGTGCCTTGGCCGCGTGGCGCCCGGCGCGCTTCGAGCTCGTGCTGGACGGCCAGCGGCACACGTTCACCGGCTACAGCGTGGGAGCCGCCAACTCGAAGGCCTACGGCGGCGGCATGTATGCGGCGCCCGACGCGCTGCTCGACGACGGCCTGCTCGACGTCCCCTACGTCGAGCAGATCCCCAAGCTGCGCTTCCTCACGCGAATCCTGCCGAAGGTGTTCAAAGGCACGCACGTGCGCGAGCCGGGGGTGCACGTGCTGCGTGGCCGCGAGCTTCAGATCGCCGCCGACCGCCCCTTCACGCTGTATGCCGACGGCGACCCGATCGGCGAGCTGCCGCTGCGCGTGAGCGTGCTGCCCGCCGCGGTGCGGGTGCTCGTCCCGGCCGACAGCCCGTTGGGGAGCCAAGATCACGCCGGCGGCAGCGACCATGCGGATGTTGGCGCGGGCACCGCCGCGAGCCCGTCCAGCGGCGCACCGTGAGCGTGCTGCTCGGCCCCAAGCTCTCGCTCGCCCGTGCGGCAGGCGCGCTCTCACGACTGCGCGGCGGCGGCGCCACGAGCGTGCCCGGGAAGGTGCTGCTGCGCCTGCAGCCAGACGCGATTGGCGTGCTCGGCTCGCGACTGACGCGTGGCAGCGTGCTGATCTCCGCCACCAACGGCAAGACCACGACGGCCGCGATGGCCGCCGCGATCCTCGAGCGCGAGGGCGTGCGGCTCGTTCACAACCGCGCCGGCGCCAACATGGCCGGCGGGATCGCATCGACGCTGCTCGCCGCCGCGCACGGCCGGGATGCGATCGACGGTGAGCTCGGGCTGTTCGAGGTCGATGAGCTGTGGCTGGCCCAGCTCGCGGCGCAGTTGCGCCCCCGCGCGCTGCTGCTCGGCAATCTCTTCCGCGACCAGCTCGACCGCTATGGCGAGCTCGAGACGATCGCCGATAGCTGGGCCCGCACCGTGCGCGACGTGCTCGGCCCCGATGCGCGGCTCGTGCTCAACGCCGACGACCCCGTGGTGGCCGACCTCGGCCGCGAGCGCGCAGGGGTCGCGGCGGACGGGACCACGGCCGCTGGGAACGCGCCGGGTGGGCAGGCGGCCGTGTACTTCGGCGTGGACGACGACTCGCTCGCCCTCCCCCATATGGCCCACGCCGCCGACGCGAAGCACTGCCGCAACTGCGGCGCTCCCTACCACTTCGAGGCTGTCTACCTCGGCCACCTGGGTCGCTACCGCTGCCCGTCCTGCGGCCAGGCGCGCCCTACGCCGACGGTGCTTGCCACCGACGTGCGCTTGGAAGGGGTGCGCTCGGCGCGCTTCACGCTGCACACTCCCACGGGCACCGCCGAAGTCGCCCTGCCCTTGCCGGGTCTCTACAACGTCTACAACGCGCTCGCCGCGGCCGCGCTCGCGCATGCGCTGGAGGTGCCACTGGCGGGGATCGTCGCTGGCCTCGAAAGCACCCGCGCCGCGTTCGGCCGTGCCGAGAGCGTCACGATCGGCGCGCCCGAGCATCCCCGCGAGCTGCGCATCCTGCTCGTCAAGAACCCCGCCGGTGCCAACGAGGTGCTGCGCACGCTTGCGCTGGAGCCGGGCGAGCACGACCTGCTCGGCGTGCTCAACGACAACATCGCCGATGGCCGCGACGTCTCCTGGATCTGGGACGCCGACTTCGAGCTGCTCGCTGGGCGGGTGCGGCGCGTCACCTGTAGCGGCACCCGCGCGGCCGAGCTCGCGGTGCGGCTGAAGTACGCGGGCGTCGAGCCCGAGCGGATCAACGTCCAGCCCGAGCTCGCCGCCGCCTTCTCCGCCGCACAGGCCGATGCGCCGCCGGACGGGGCCCCGCTGTACGCGCTGCCCACGTACACCGCGATGCTGGCGCTGCGCGAGCTGCTGAGCGCGGGCGGCCAGACTCAGAGCGCACTCTCATGAGCACCCTGCGCGTCTGCGCGCTCTACCCCGACCTGATGAACATCTACGCCGACCGCGGCAACCTGCTCGTGCTCGAACGGCGCTGCGTGTGGCGCGGGATCGGCTTTCAGCTGACCCCGTGTGGGCTGGGCGAGCCGCTGGATGGCGAAGCCCACGACCTGTTCTACCTAGGCGGTGGCCAGGACCGCGACCAGCGCCTCTGCGCCGAGGACCTGATCGCGACCAAGCGCAAGGCGCTGCATGGCGCTGCGTCGCGGGGCGCGGTGATACTTGGCGTGTGCGGCGGCTACCAACTGCTGGGTCGCTCCTATGAGCTGGGGCCCGGCGAGGAGCTGCCGGGAGTCGAGTTGCTCGACGTGCGCACCGTGCGCGAGGAGGGCCCGCGCCTGATCGGCAACGTCGCGATCGAGGTCTCGCTCGGCGGCGGGCGGCGTGTGCTCGCCGGCTTTGAGAATCACGGCGGGCGCACCCACCTCGGCGCAGGTCAGGCACCGCTCGGCCGCGTCTTGAAGGGTCATGGCAACGACGGACGCAGTGGCTTGGAGGGCGCGCGCAGCGCCAACACGATCGGCACCTACCTGCACGGCCCGCTGCTGCCCAAGAACACGTGGTTTGCGGACTGGCTGATCGCCACCTCGCTGGGGATCGAGATAGCGGAGCTGGCGCCGCTCGACGACA
>JBEKYV010000015.1:0-18162 GCA_049510515.1 Solirubrobacteraceae bacterium
CAGCGCCTGCGGATGGTCGATCGGTCGGCGATCCATTGGGATGACCTCCCAGCCGTAGCTCGAGAGCAACTCACAGGTGGCCGAGCCGATCCCGCCGGCGGCGCCTGTGACCACCACCACTGGCGGCGTCATGCCCTGCCCAGACCCTGTAGTAGGTTCTCGACCGCCCTCGCGCTCGCCCGCAGTACACCCTCGCGGGTGTTGGATGCATTATGAGAGCCGAACACGCATTGCTCGAAGCGCCTCAGGTCACTCGTCGCGGGGAGCGGCTCCTGCTCGAACACATCGAGCGCTGCCGCCGCCACCTGGCCCGAATCGAGCGCGTGGACGAGCGCCGGCTCGTCCACCAGGGGTCCTCGGCCAACATTGACCAAGAAGCTTCCGGGTCGCATCAGGGCGAGAGTGCGCTCGCTGACCATATGGCGCGTCTGTGGCGTCAGCGGGCTGCATAGCACGAGAAAGTCGCTTTGCCGAAACAGCTCATCGCGATCGAGCATCTCAACGCCCAGCTCCGCGGCGGCCGCACTTGCTGCGTCTGAGACATCATGGGCGACGACTCGCATCCCGAAGCCTTTGCCTCTGGCGCCGACGGCCTGGCCGATGCTCCCGAAGCCGGCGATGCCCAGCACCTTGCCGTCCAGAGACCGGCCCTCGTGCTTGAACCAACCCCCCGCCCGCACGGACGCGTCGATTCGATGTAGCTGGCGAGCGAGCATGATCGCATAACCCAGGGCGAGGTCCGCGACCTCTCCACCGAACACCCCGGGCGTGTTCACCACCGGAATCCCCAGTGCACGTGCCGCGTCGAGGTCGATCCCGTCGATGCCCACACCCCACTTGGCGATGATGCGCATTCGCTTGGCGTGCTCCAGCACTCGCGCCGACAGCGGATCGTCGCCGGCGATCATGCCGTCGAAGCCGCCAATGATCTCGATCAGGTCCTCTTCGCTGGGCTGCTGGACGACCTCGGGCAGCACCAGCTCCAGCTCGTGCTCGTTGAGCCTTGGCAGAAACTCGTCGATGCAGTTCTGCATCTGACGACAGGTGATGAGAACCCGCTCGCCGCTCATCGAACGGCCTCCCGCTGGGCATGGAGCGCCTCGACCACAAGCCAGTCGAGCTCGTCGTCGATATCCCACGCTTCGTGAGGCTCCAGCGCATAGAGCAGTGGCCGCTCGCCGATGCGGTTGCCACGCTCACGCAGCGTCACCGCGTCGAAGACGTACAGACAGGAATTCTCCTCCATCACTGGGGGCAGGTCCTGGGTGCGCAACAGAACTTCGGGATCGTGGTTGATCGCACGGCCGTCGGGCGTCCATAGACGCGTGTGCAGAGGCGTGACCGTGAAGAGCGAGTCGTAGAGGTCCCGTGCATCGAGGAAGGCGTCGAGGGCCGCTTGGATCGTCTCCGCGCGCAGGAGGGGATTCGTGCTGTGGGTCTGCACGTAGAGATCGGCCTGCACCTGTTCGACGTCATGCAGCAGAATGTCGTTCATCGGCACATCCCCTCCCAGCAGGTGCTCGGGTCGCGGCAGGACTCGGACCCTTGGAAAGGCGCTCTGCGCATCCTCGGCGATCAACGGCGAGTCGGTGTCGATGACGACCTCGTCGATCCGCTCGCAGGCCAACAGCGACCCGACGATGTGGTGGTAGAGCGGGCGCCCTCCCAGCGGCCGGTAATTCTTGCCCTTGACGCGCTCGCTGTCATGGCGCATGGGGACGAATGCGGCTACGCGTGGCATCATTCACTCTTTCGGCCGCGGGACATGAGAATCGCTCGGGCGGGAGCTCCCTCCACGCCGATCAGACGCAGCGGCAGGCACACCAACTCGTACGCGCCCGGAGCAACACCCCTCAGATCAAGGCCCTCGAGAATCGCGAGTCCAGAGCCGAGCAGCGTCTGGTGTACATCCGGAGGTTCCGTATAGCGCTGGATCGAAAGGTAGTCGATTCCCACCAACTCGAGATCCCTGGCGTCGACCAGCCATTCGGCTCCATCGAGTGTCAAGGCCGCGTAGTCCTCTCGAAATGGCGCACGCGCCGGCTGTGAGCTGTTCACCGTTCGCAGGAGCAGGCGCTTGGTATCGGGCGGGATGGCGGCCGCGTCGAGGACTGCTCCATCGATCTCCTTTGCGGGACCTGTGTCAAGCACGACGGCAGGCCCAACGAAGGGGTCGAGCCCCAGCTCATCGATTGACTGCCCGGTATCGATGAAGTGACAGGGTGCATCGACGTGCGTACCCGAGTGGACATCCATGCTTAACTGTGTGACATTCGCCGCATCGCCTCGTTCGATCGACATGCGCGAGGTTGTCAGCACGCCGGGACTGCCAGGCCAGGTTGCAAGATCGGAGTCGAGCGGGAGCGATATGTCATGCCAGCTCGCGCTCACCGCGATGCCGAAGGCGCGTCGTAGTCGATCGGCCGGCCAACGGCACCGCCCTGTAGATCGTCGGCCGTGGCCCCGTTGGCCGACGGATAGTAGAAGCGTCGCTTCAGAACATCCGTCACCGGTCCCGACTGCGAGAAGCCCCGATACGTGCCGATGAACTGCGCAAGGCGAAAACGCGGTATGTCCACGGCGTGCTCCTGAAAGCACCTCTCGCGCAGCGCCTCTCGGTAGTCCCCGACGATGTTGATTGCGGCGAGCCGCGCCGCTGTGACCATGCCCATCTCCTGATCATTGTAGATGTCCTTGTGGGCAATGGCCTCGCGTCGATAGCGGTTGGTTACCTGTTTGAAGGACTCCTGGTGGACATGGATGACCGGCGCCTCGGCGACGTATGCGATCGAGTGTCCGGCCTCCATGGCGTGCTTGGCCCAATCGAGATCCTCGAGTCCCGTCAACTGCTCGTCGTAGCTGCGCTCTTCCCAGACGGCACGTCGAATCGCGGCGTTGGCGTTGTTGCAGAAGGGGTGGCGCTGCCCGCGCGCAGACTGCGCCGGAAACCATTGCGAGAGCAGGCGCCGCTCGGAGAAGCGCCCTCCCGGAGGGGTCTGCTGGCGACCGTAGCTCAGGGCGACCCGATCGTCCTCGAAGGGTGCCACCAGGCGCTCGATCCAGGTGTCGTAGATCGGGTAGACGTGTGCGCTGGCGAACAGCCCGACCTCGGCGCTCGACGCGGACATCCCGACGTTCAGGGCGTGTCCAAACGAGAAGTGCTCCGGAGCGATCGAGATGACTCGAACGTCGAACTTGGAGGCGATTGCGAGCGTCGCGTCGGTGGAGCCGCTGTCGACGATCACGATCTCGTCCGCTACGTGTGTTTGCCGCAGGGCTCCGGTGAGCAGACGCCCGATGTGGGCCTCCTCATTGAAGCAGCGAACAATCAGCGAGACGCTCCGCAAGACGCGCTCAGGATACTCCGACGGGCCATCTTGTCGTATGCTCGTGCCTTGCTCTTCTCCCATGCGGAGTGGTCCGTCACGCAGTGGGTTTGGTCTACTATCGCAAGCTCCGCAATGCTCCCGTAAGCATCGTACGAAGGGTGGCGTTGTTCCTACCGTAGGTGCGGCGAGGAAAGGCGACTTGATGGAAGACGAGCAGACTGAGCAAACCAATCAGAGCTTGGAGCAGGCCATAGGCGTGGTCAGGCGCCGGTTCCCGTGGATCATCGTCTGCCTCGTGCTTGTCGGCGGCGCCGCCTTCGCGTATTCCAAGCGTGAGACTAAGAAGTACACGGCGACTGCTTCGGTTGCCTTCAGCAGCAACCCCCTCTCCCAGCAAATCGCTGGACTCTCGCCAACTAGTAGCGGTGTCACCGCCGCGGCTCAACAGCAGAGCAACCTCGAACTTGTCAGGGTTGGCGACATGGCATCGACGACCGCAAGTCGGTTGGGTCGGGGTATCACCGCGGAAGAGGTCGACGCAAGCTTGAGCACCAGTGGACGGGCAGAATCAAACATTGTCGACATCTCGGCGACCTCTACCTCACCGTTGCTTGCCGCTGCGATCGCGAACACCTATACACGCCAGTTCGTCAAGGAACAGCAACGCACCAATCGCAAGTTCTTCAAATCCGCGCTGGTTTCTGTAAAAAGGCAGCTCGCTGCACTGACCCCGGCGCAGAGGTTTGGCACCGATGGGCTGAATCTCCAGAATCGTGAGCAGAGTCTTAGCCTCCTTTCGGAACTCGGTTACAGCAACGCGCAGATAGCTCAGGAAGCACTGGTGCCTTCCAGCCCCTCCTCACCGAACACCAAGAAGGACACGATCGTGGGTGCGGTCGTGGGCCTGTTGCTCGGTCTCAGCCTTGCCTTTCTGTTCGAGCGCTTCGACCGCCGGATCAGAGAGCCCGAGGAGCTGGAGGCGATCTATCGTTTGCCCATGCTGGGGATCGTTCCCAAGAGCGCCACACTTGGCGGCAAGGATGCGGCTTTGCCACCCGCCGAGGCCGAGGCGTTCAATCTGATTCGCGCCCACCTGCGCTTCTTCAACATCGATCGCGACCTGCGAACGCTTGTAATCGCGTCGCCCGCGTCGGGCGACGGCAAGACCACCGTAGCCCGCCACCTCGCCGAGGCGGCTGCGAGGTTGGGATCGCGGGTGTTGCTCTTGGAGGTGGACCTGCGCCATCCGACGCTCGGGCAGCAGCTCGAGATTCAGCCCGGTCCCGGCTTGGCCGGGACGCTGATCGGCGCCATCCCGGTGGACGAGGCTACGCAGTCGGTCGGCCTGGATGTGTCGCCGGGCGAGGGTGCCCGGGGGCGGACGCTCGATGTGCTTGCCGCCGGCGCGGTGCTTCCCCCCAACCCTGGCGAGCTGCTCGAGAGCCGCGCAATGGATGCCCTGCTCGATCGCGCGAGGTCGACATACGACCTCGTCGTGATCGACACGCCGCCGCTCACAGCCGTCTCGGACGCCTTCCCCCTCCTCACCAAGGTCGACGGCGTCGTCCTCGTGGGCCGCATCGGCCACAGCCGGCGCGATGCCGCCGAGCGGCTCCATCAGGTCCTCGCGAGCAGCGGCGCGCCGCTGCTGGGGGTCATCGCCAACGGCGCGAAGTCGAGCGGTGTCGGCTCCTATGCCACTCCCGCTGGCGGCACGTCATCTTCCGGTGGCGCATCGGGCAGCCGCGTCTCCTCATCCGAGGAGCTTGCTCCGACCGCTCAGGTCTGAAGCTGCGTGTGATTCGGCTAGCGACTGGCGCACGACGCGCCGAAAGATCGGCGCCCGCCTACGCGCTCAGGCCGCGCGTCTCTGCAGCGCCGCCGCCAGTTGCTCCAGGTCACTCGCGGCCTGGTGCGCTTCCCGCGAGGCCTCATACAGGGCTTCGCTGGCACGCTGGTCGTCGAGCTGGTCGCCGGCCGCTTCGCTGAAGGCCCGTCTGATCGTGGTGAGGCGTGCGGGGAGGCTCGCCCAGGTGCGCCGGTGGGCTTTGGCGAGGCCGGCCCTCGGCTCTTGCACCACCTCGGCCTCGGCGATGTGCGGCTCCCCCTCGATCGGGGTGTGGCCATTGGCCAGCGCCAAACCTGCGTTCGCCTCTTTGGGCTCGAGTGGGGGCGCCTTTGACGAAGACTCCGATCTCGACGCGAGCGCGCGCAGCGCGGAGCGCATCGTCGTCTCCTCGCTCAAATCGGCAGCCGCTGCCGATTTGGCGATCTCCATGTAGTTGCGCGCCGTGCGCTCGCTCGCCTCGAAGTGCTCCTCGACCCACGTCAGCCAGTTGCCGTGCCCGACGCGCTGCTTCATCTCCAGCAGCAGCTCGCCGCAGCGGATCGCGTGCTTGATCGTGTTGCGCTTGTAGCGCTCGACGTGGCCGTGCTCGGCGTTGATCTCGCGGGCCAGGTCGTCGTTGGTGAGGGCAGGGTCGGTTATAGACCCCCCAGAGTGATCAGAACTCTCGAACTGTTCGACATCAAGCTCACCCGCGTACATGGAACCCGCCGTCGTTGCCAACGTAGTCAAACCTCCGCAACTCAACCGATTTGAGCGGCCCACGATCGGCTCGCCCTACCCGCATAACGGTAGGTGAGGTCTCGCACTTCCACGGCTGGCCGGCGACTTGGTGTTGGCAGAGGCCGTCGAGGTCATGCGTATGCTGGTCAGAGTCGTAGGCTTGCGTGGCTCGGGCGAGCTCGTGCCAATTGCGGCTGCCTTTTGGCTCAGTCAGGCAGCGCGAGCTCGCGAGCAAGCTCGCGCTGCCGGTGCTCGAACGCGGGCCGCATCCGATCGATCTCGGCCTTACCGAGGTTGGTTGCGCGTGCTGCCTCTCGCCACCTGCCGGTCGCGCGGGCGACCTCTCCGATGATCAGTCGCGCGACCTCCCGTGAGAGGCCGAACAGCTCGGCTACCTCCAGCGCGCGCGCCATGCTCGCGAGGGTGTTGTGCTCGTCGATCGCCGTGCTCAGTCGCTTGTGCTCGCCTTCTGGGTTGGGGTTCAGGTCAAAGGCGGGTGAGAGGCTCCAGCCGGCTGTGC
The DNA here is from genome assembly GCA_049510515.1 of Solirubrobacteraceae bacterium. GTDB lineage: Bacteria > Actinomycetota > Thermoleophilia > Solirubrobacterales > Solirubrobacteraceae > Palsa-744. The sequence continues at coordinate 6,419 of JBEKYV010000015.1, forward strand.
TGAGCCGTAGGAATCCGTGGTTGCGCAGATGGTCGTCGGTGTTGGAGATCAACACGTTGAACACGATCCGCCGCCAAAGCTCCCGCAGGTCCCCGGCCGCGCTGGGGGAGTGCTCTTCGATCGCCTCTGCGATTTCCAGGTAGCTGCCCTGCTCGCCGTCGCGCGCTCCAAGCATCGTCATCGCGCTGACGTAGCCGACCCTTCGTCCCGGGTCGCGGTCGAAGCGGCGCACAACCAGCACCGGGCGGCCGGCGATCAGGTGAAGCTCGTGCGGCGGGACCGCGATCCCGGCTTCGTGTGCGAGCGTCAGCGCGACCTCCTCCCAGCGGATCACGTCCCACCGATCGCCGGCGGGCGCGGGAAACTTCGCGATCGAAAGGCGCTCCACCGTGTCGAGGACGTGCGCCTTCGGCCGGGCGCCGCCGAGCGAGCTCGCACCGTCCAGCAGCAGCCTGAGGTCCTCGGCGGTCGGCTCGTCGCGTTCGAGCTCCTCGGCGGCGTGGAGCAGCCGTGGCAGGTTGAGCAGGTGCGGGACGCCGCTGGCGCCGGCGGCGAGGTAGGTTGCCTCGCGCGCGGCCTGGAGTCGCAGCGATCCCTGGCGGAGATCGTCGCGCACACCAAGCAGGTAGTCGATCTCGGCGAGACCGCGCGGAGCCCGCTCGTCCCCGCGGGCCCGGTGCTGCTCGGCTCTGAGGACAAGACGCCGTCCCCAACCGTCTGGGGCACAGTCGGTGAACGCGCCGAACAGGGCCTGCCCGACCGCGGTGTGCTGGTTGCCCGCTTGCAGTGGCAGCGAGGGATCGAGCGCGTAAGCGTCGTGACGCGCCAGGAACTCGGGCAGGTAGGCGAATGTGGCGGACTCGCCGCGGCCTCGTCGGTGGGTCCACAGCCTTCCGGCTGGAATGTCCTCGCCGGCAATCTGCACGCTGACGCGGATCGGTTGCTCAACCATCGTCGCCCAGCTGCCTCGGCCGCACGCGGACCGGCAGGTGCTCCTCGGCGCGCAGCCTGCCGATGTCGCTGTTCATCGGCTCCAGGGCCTCGGTCAGCAGCTCGTGGATGCCGAGGGCGCGGAGGATGCGCAGCAGGTTCTCCACGCTGACGCCGCCGTCCCCTGCTTCGAGGCGCCGGGCGACGCCGCGGGAGACGCCCGCGCGCTCCGCGAGTTGCGCCTGGGTGAGCCCACGGAGGCGCCGCCATGTGGAGACGCTGTCCGCAACGTTCCCAAGCGCCCGCCGAACGGGGAGCGGAGTCCGATTGCCAGTCCTGCTTTTAGGGTCCATATATATGTCATTGTAGCCTTTGGTGATCTAAATATCGACCCGTAAAGCACAGCGGCAGTGATCGCGCTAGAATGACAATCATGAGTGTCGCAGCATCTGCGCATGAGCTAATTTCAGAGGGGTTCTCGCCCCGCGAACGCGAGGTGCTCTCGTATGTCCTTGACGAGGGGTTGACCGACCGTGAGATCGCCACGCGGCTGTCGATTACGCCGCAGGCGGTTCAGCGGATCCTCGCGGATGCGATGCGTGGCCTGCTGGTGGATCGCGCGCGGGTGGCTGCCACCCGGCGACGGTTGGAGGTCGTGATCGATGCGATGCTGCCGGACTCGGTGCCCTCCTCCGCGGAGGCGTGGCACGCTCAGCAGAACGCGCAGGCGCGCGAGGAGCTGTTGCGGGAGTTCGGGGCGCTCACGGCCGAGCAGGTCTCAGATCTGGCGGGCTCAAAAGCCGGCAATCGCTCGGCGCTGGCGTCGCGGTGGCACGGGGAAGGGCGGATCGTTGGTGTGCCGTGGCATGGGCGCACGCTGTATCCGGGATTTCAGTTTCGCGATGGGCGCCCCCGCCCGGCTGTGGGGGGTGCGGCGGCGATCCTGCGCGAGCGGGGACTAGGCGGCTGGGCGCTTGTCCTGTGGTTTCTCACTCCGAGCGGCTGGCTGTGGGATCGCCGTCCCGTCGACCTCCTCGACGAGGATCCCGACGGAGTCCTCGCGGCGGCCGGGGAAGCGCTGTCGCTGCCCGCTTGAGCGATCTTCCCGAGCCGCCCGCCGGCGACCGGCTGGCGTTCGAGCTGGAGACGATGGTTGCCGGCACCCGCCTCGTGCGCGTCCACGACCGCGATCTCCACGAGCTGCAGTTCAACTCCTCGCTGCGCCCGATCGCGCGCTTTCGCCCGATCGGCACGCCGGTCGTTCCCACCATGTATGCCGGCGTTGACGTGGACGTCGCGCTATCGGAGGGCCTGTTCCACGACGTGCCAATTCGCCCCGGCGCCGTCCGGCAGTATCCACTCGTGGGTCTCGATGGCAGGGTCATCAGCGAGCTTGCCCCGACCCGTGAGCTCACGCTCGTCCAGCTGCACGGGTATGGGCTCCAACGCCTCGGCCTCACACACGGTGAGCTGATTGAGACGCCGGCCGCCGCCTATGAGTGGACGGCACGGTGGGCAGACAGGCTCCACGCTGCCGCCGCGCACGCCGACGGGTTGGTGTGGATGAGTCGCCGGTTCACGGGACGCAAGGCGGTCATGCTATGGCAGCAGCCAGCAAGGGTGCAGCCCGGGGATCTCACGGTCATCGTGTCTGCCATCCCGCTGTGGGAGGGCCCCGGCCGTGAGCTGGTCCTCGAGAGCGCGGCGCGGGCCGCCATCCGGCTCATCGCGTGAGTCGGTACCCGGCTGATGGGCCGGTCCGCTCGAGGAGATCTTCGTCGGGGGTGCCACCCAGGTCGGCGAGGTGTCGGCTGCGGTGGCGTGGCGCGGGATCTCTGAGGTCGGCATGGCATCCTCTATTTTAGCGGGCAATCCGGAATAGGATTACGGGCGGTCCGGAACGGCCTGACGGGCAATCCGGAATTGATGTACGGGCAATCCGGAATTTGTGTGGCGGCGGGATGGGTTGCCAGGCCCGGAAGTGTCCGGGTGACCCCGAAGAGCTGCTGCATGCCTGGGCGTGATAACACCCATCCTGGCGCATCATGCGCCATTTTCGGCGCATGGCCTGGGTGCACCACAGGCTCAGTCCAGTCATAGCCCTCGGGCGGCACCCCGGCTCAGTCATACGGCCCGACGCCCGCGAGGTAGCGGCGCAGCAGAGGGCTGGTGAAGCGCCAGTCGGCGCGGCCGCGGCTCTCGATGATCGCGGCGTCGCGCAGTGCCTCCAGCGCCCGGCGCACGGCGCCGCGGGGGAGCTGGGGGTAGACGGGCTCGCCGCGAGCCACCCGCTCGGCGACGACGAGGCCGAGCTTGTGCAGCCTGCGAATCCGCTCGACCGTCTGTTCGTGGCTGGCGCGCTCGGCGCGCAGCGCGGCGAGCAGTCCCTGCTCGACGATCGTCAGATCCACCTCGCGGACATCGAGTTCGACCGTGGTGAGGTGGCTCTTCTGGGCGATCAGCATGGTTGTGCGGGGGTGCCCCTCGCCGTACTCGACGATCCGCGCGAGGGCGCCGGCACCAACCGCGCACTCGTCGGCCGCGAAGCGCTCGGCCAAACCCTCCAACCACGCGCCCTGGTCGATCGGGCGCAGATCGTAGAAGCCGCCGAACTGGTGCAGCGCCCGGTGGGTGGGGGTGAAGAGGTCGCGCATCATGTGCTCGAGGCTGCCCGCGAACAGGTAGCTGACGCCGCCCGCCCGCTGGAAGATCGCGCGCATGCGCTTGGTGAGACGGTCGGGGTCGCCGTAGGGGTGCTGGGGCCCCGCGACCTCCTGGAACTCGTCGAAGAACACCACCACCTCCTTCCCGTCGGCTGCGGCGATCCGGCCGGGGAGCGCGAGGGCGTAGTCGAGGTAGCGGTCGGGGTCCCGTGCGGCGAGTCCCGGGGCGAAGGCGATCTCCAGCTCCTCGCCGAGCTGGGCCTTTGACTTCAGCACGGCGGAGGTGTGCAGCGCGTCGGCGACCAGCCGCCCCGCGCGGCGGGTCTGGTGCAGCACCCGCCGCAGGGGGGAGCGATTGGCGATCGTGGCCGCCACCAGCGCCTCGGCGAGCTCGGCGGCGGTGGCGATTCGGAAGAGATCGACGGCTGCCGTGTAGAGGCCCTGCTGCGAGAGCTGGCCGAGGACGGCATCGCACACGCTGGTCTTGCCGGTGCGCCGCGGCCCGGCCAGCACGACGCTCGCGCCGCCCGCCAAGGTGGTGGCGATCTCGCGCACGTCGAGCTCCCGCCCGATCATCTGGCTGGCCGGGATCGGCTGGTCGGTGGGGAAGAGGTCGCTGCTGCGCTGCCTTGCCATCTCTCCATTATATGCGCCCATCTCGGCGCATCATACGCCAGATCTGGCGCTTTCGCTGGAGGTGGCCACCCTCCCCGAGTGCGCCGGCGACTGTCCGGGAAATCGCGGGGGCAAGGGGCCGCCACTCCCCGCCCTTTCGTCCACTCACGCCCCCCGCGTCAAGGCGCCCGAGAATTCATCCGATAGGAGATCCATACTGGGGGTAGAAAGTGTTGTAACGCACATGGACCCCTCAGCGCACCGCACGTGATCACATGCTGACGATCTTCCTAATCATCCTGGCGCTCGTATGGCTCGCGGTGAGCGTCGTGGTCGTCGCCGCCTGCAAGATGGCGGCCCGCGGGGAAGGCGAGCTCAGCGAGCTGGGCGCCGAGGCTCAGAGCCCGCGCCGGCCGAGCACGTGGGGCACTGTGCGTAGCAGGATCTTGACGTCGCCCCACAGCGACCAGTTGGCGACGTACAGGTAGTCGATCGCCCCCATCTCGTTGAGCGGCACGCGCGCCGGCCCCAGGATCTGCCACGGGCCGGTCATCCCCGGCATCAGCTCAAGGCGCCGGCGATACCAGCCCTCGACGTTGCGGTCCTCGTCGATCACCAGCGGGCGCGGGCCGACCAAGCTCATCTCGCCGCGGATGATGTTCAGCAGCTGCGGAAGCTCATCGAGCGCGCTCTTGCGCAGTAGCTTGCCCACGCGCGTGACGCGCGGGTCGTCGGCGATCTTGAAGAGGCCGGCCTGCGCCTCGTTGCGGTCGCGCAGCGCGTCCTTCAGCTCCTCGGCGTTGGGCACCATCGTGCGGAACTTCAACAGGTCGAAGTGCTTGCCGTGGCGCCCCACGCGCTTTTGGCGGAAGAACACCGGGCCGCCGTCCTGGAGCTTGATCGCGACCGCGATCACGCTGAACAGCGGCGCCACCGCCAGCAGTCCCAGCGAGGCGCCGAGCAGGTCGAAGGCGCGCTTGACCACCGCGGAGGAGCGCGACATCTCGAAGCGTCTGACGCCCATCAAGGTGACGCCGTGGAGGTCGTCGAACTCGACCGAGGAGCCCACCACCTCCAGCAAACGCGGCAGCACGCTGACCCGCACCCCCACCGCCTTCAGAGTGCGCACGAGATCGAGCATCTCGCCCCCGTCGGCACTGGTGGGGGCGACGATCGCGCGGTGCACGTTCAGCGTGCGCGCCAGCTCGCGAATCTCCGAGAGTCGCTGTGCCGAGAAGGTGTTGGTCGACCAGGTCCCGACCTCGTCGAGGTCGAGGTGCCCCACCAGCTCGGCCTTCACGCCGCCGTGCCCCGCGAGCTTCGATCTGATCGTCCGCGCCGCACCCTGGTCGCCGATGAACAGGCACCGTTCGGCTGGGAGGGCACGCAACGCGAGCGCGCGGGCGGTTGCCCGGGCGAGCACCAAAAGCAGGATCAGCACCACCCACAGCAGCAGCGCCTCGCGGCGGCTGAGCAGCACGCCGTGGATCACGAAGCCTCCCGCCAGCCACGCGACCAGCGCGCCGAGCGTGGCCACCTGGAAGAGCTTGGGCGCCTCGTCGAGCGTGGTCTTGTGCAGCAGCACGTCGTCGCGGTCGTAGAGCCCCATCACCTTGGCGCCCAGCAGCAGCGTCAACAGCCCGCAGACGCTCACCCACGTCAGCTGCAGCGACTTCCCCGAGACGGCAGCCAGCACCACGAAGGCGCCGACGATCGCGACGACGTCCGCCGCCAGCAGCGCACGGCGGAACAGCGATTCGCGCGAGAGGTTCTCCAGGCGGCCCTGCGCCTCGGCGGGCCGCGAGTCGCGGGCGCCGGTGATCCGCATGCGCCTGCGATCGAGCGCGGTGAAGCCCGCCGTGTCCGAGGGCGCCTCCGCGCTCGGTATCGCCTCTGAAAATGTCATCTCTGCCTCACTGCCTACGCCCCCGCTCATCGGTCGCCTCCCTGGCGCTCGTGGTTCCTACCGCTCCCTACCCGCTTCCAGCCTCCAACGGTTCGCCTCCCAGCGCGAGGATTCCCATGCCGAATCCCCGCTCCGAATCAAGAATCAAGTTGACCGCCTCGTTGCGCGAGCGCACCCCCAGCTTCCCGAAAGCCGAGGAGAGGTGGCTCTTGACGGTGCTCTCCGCCAGAAACAGCTGCTCCGCGATCTGGCTGTTCATGTAGCCCATCACGACCAGGCCGAGAATCTGCTTCTCGCGGGCCGAGAGCGCCGGCGGCGCGATCTGGCGCCACTGCTGCCTGGGCACGCACACCTGTCCCACCCGCACGGCCTGCAGGCAGGGGCCGAGCGTGCCCGCCATCTCCCGCTCGAGCACCACCCCGGTGGCGCCCGCGGCCAGCGCCGCGCGCACCTCCCAGCGTTGGATCTCGGGGCAGATCAGCACCACCTGGGCGTGCTCCAGGCCGGCCCGCAGCTGCTCGACCTGCCGTGTGGCATCGGCGCTCGCATCCTCGACCCACAACGCCACCAGCCCGCCGTCGTGCTCGCCACCGTGCCCGAGCAGCTCCTGCACGCCGTCGAAGGCAGCGAGCTTCCAGCCCTGCTCCTCCAGCACCGCGCCGATGCGCTCCCGTGGCCCCTCGCTCGCGATCAGCGCCACCGCGGTGGCGGCGTCGAGCGGGCCGGCTGACGCTTCGGCCGGCGCTCCGGCGAGACGGGACTCTGGCATGGCAGAGTAACGGTGAGATCGAGGCAGGACTTACGGCGCCCGGGGTCCTGACAGAGTTCTCTCAAGCGCGCCGGTTCAACGGCTTTGGGGCGACGCCCCGGCTTCGCGGGTGGACCAGCCGGCTCACAGCTCGACGAGCCGGCCCAGCGCGTCATCTCCGGGGGAGAGGACGGGCTGACCGTCGCACTCGACCCACGCGTGGGCGCGGAAGTCCGGCGCCGGCTGGGCGCCGATCACGAGCGTCGAGGGGATCCCCCGCCGCGCGAGCAGCCGCGTGAGCACGAGCGAGCGCGCCAGGCAGCGGGTGTCGCCCGGGATCAGTCTCAGGGTGCGCACCACGATCCACCCCAGGCTGCGCGCCTCCTCCAGGGCGCCCGCCGTCTCTGGGGCAGGGGGTGGGGATTCTGAGCGTAGCGCCGCGACGACCGCTTCGATCGGGGCGCGCCGCAGTTCACGACGCGCCTGAACATAGGCGGCGAGGATCTCCCGGATGAGCTGCGCGCGCTGCAGTGGGCTCCGCGGGCGCTTGCGCAGCGGGCCGCGCTGCAGCGGGCTCCGCGGGCGCTGGCGCAGCGGGCCGTCAGCCTTTGCGCTGTGCGAGGACTCCACATACATGCAGCCATAAACTCCCGCGGTGCGGGGGTTCTTCCAAACGAGCGGGCAGGAGCCGACGCGTGTTCGGCGAGCCTGCCACCATGCTCGCCAATTGCGGGCACGCTTCTGCGCGCCCGCTCACATCTCTAGCAGGGGAGGTGGCTCGATGAAGTCCTTTACGGCCCTTTGGAGGGTGGTAGTGGCGGTTGGTGTGGCCGCTGGTTGCTTGCTTGTGGGCGCCGGCGGCGCGGATGCCGCCGGTGGCGTGAGCCTCTGTATACCGGAAGCGGAAAACACGGCGACGGTGACGCCCACGAAAGGCGCATGCCCCGCGAAATACAAATTGACCGAACTCGGCGCGGAAGGCAAAGAAGGAAAAGAAGGAAAGGAAGGCAAAGAAGGCACGTTCGCCGGCCTCACCACGGCGGAGAAGGAAACGCTTCTGGGGGTGCTTCCTTACGTCAAATTCGTCAAAGAAGGCGTCGACAAAAAGCCGACGATCCAGTTCTCCGGTGCCAATGTGCAGGTCGTCTCGGGCGCCGCCAAAGAGAGCGAAATCAACGGTTTGGGCAACCTGATCGTCGGCAGGGACGAAGAACCGGGCACTCAGACTGGGTCTGGCAACCTCGTGGTGGGAACGTTCAAGCAGTCGTTCACCAGCTACGGCGGGTTTGTCGCTGGCGCGCGCAACACCGTGAGCGGCGCCGATGCGGCGGCGAGCGGTGGCGAACACAACGTGGCCAGTGGGGGCGCAGCCGCGGTGAGCGGCGGCGAATACGACACCGCCAGCGGCCTGCGCGCCTCGGTGGGCGGCGGCTACGACAACATCGCCAGCAACGAAGGCGCCTCAGTGAGCGGCGGCCAGGTCAACAAAGCAAGCGGCCTCGGCGCCACGGTCAGCGGCGGCCTCTACAACGAAGCATCCGGGACAACCAGCTGGGTGAGCGGCGGCGCCGAAAACATCGCGAGCAACGATTTCTCCACGGTGAGCGGCGGCTTCCTCAACACGGCCAGCGGCTTTGGCGCCTCGGTGAGCGGCGGCAACGCGAACGTCGCACACGGCGAAGCGGCGTCGGTGACCGGCGGCGGGAAAAACACCGCGAACGGGAAGTACTCGACGATCCTCGGCGGCAAAGGGCTCACGCTGGCCACCGAATTCGGGGAGGACTACTGAGCTAAAGCGATACGAACAGCACTATATGCCGGTCTCCACCAGGGAGACCGGCATATAGCCACTAGACCTGCCACCCCAACTACGGAGTGGAGAAGGTCAGATCCTTTTTGGGCGTGTGAACCGGGAAGGAGGCGTCTGTCGATTCGCCTTCCGACTGGCCCGCCGTGAGTGTCGCGAGGTCTCCGTGATCCTCGATCCGGGGCGCCTCGTACTCCTTGATGTCCTTCTCCATGGTTTCCTTTCAGTGGTGGAGGACGATGAGGACAGGATATGAACGCCTGTCTGCGTTACAAGGCCAGAAAAAGTACCGGTACGAAAAAGGTGCCGGTCGGCCTACGTCTGGCGGACTCCCATTTGACGCCGGTCAGGCGGCGCGCGGCGCGACTCGCTCGAGCAGCTCGCGCGGGTACTCCGGCCGCTCCAGCGCTCGCAGCCACACATCCGCCAGGCCGGCCTGCCACAGCCGCCGCGCGGCTCGGGCGCTGCGCGGCGCGGAGGCCTCGCGCAGCAGCACCTCCAGCGGCTCGCCCTGCACGAGCTCCCGCACCGGCGCGTCGGCACGGGAGGGGCCCTCGGCGAGCAGCTCCCCATCGGTGGCCAGCCCGGCGGGCAGCAGGTCGGTGAAGAAGCTCTTGGCGTGCCGAGTGCGCACCGCCTCGGGAATCCAACCGAGCAACCCATCGCGCAGCAGCGCACGGTCGCGAGCGGGGTCGAACTGCAGCTCGGGCGGGTCGGCGAGCGCCGTTTGCAGCAGCTGGAGGTCGAACAGGAAGGGGTGGCGGCGGTCGATCCGCTCGTCGATCGACTCGCGGCGCAGCTGGGCGGAGACGCCGATCGTCTCCCCGCGGTCTGACAGCGCGCCCGCCAGCGCCCGCCACCAGAGCGGGCCGTCGAGCCGTGCGAGCCCCTCCTCCTCCCCTTCTTCGTACGACGCGAGCGCCGCGGCGTCGGTGGGGCTCAGCAGCGATCCCGGCGCTCCCACCGCCGCCCGCGCCCGCCGGCGCCGGCGTTTGACGGCGCTCGGCACCAGCGGGGAGACGCCGTATTTGCGGATCGCCCGCAGACGCAGGCGCACGTCGGCGTCGGCCCCGACTTCGGGGATCCGACGGGTGAGCCGCCAGGCGGCCAGCAGCCTCCCGCGGCGCAGCCGGTCGGCGAACAAAAGGGGCGCCCAGCCGAACAGCTCATCGCCGCCCTCGCCGTCGAGCATCACATCCACGCCGAGCGCGCGGGCGCACGCCATCAAAGGCCGCCACACGAACATGTTGGGAGTGACCGGCGGCAGGCTCCAGCGCTCGATGTGCTCCAGCGCCGGGGCGAGGATCGAGGCGCGCTCGTCGAAGGAGATCAGCTCCACGGGAAGGCCGCTAAAGCGCGCGGTGGTCTCGATCAGCTCCCGCTCGTCGGTCGCGGGATGGTGGGGAAAGATCGCCGCCAGCGCCACCGCCCCGCTCGCGGAGGCCCCACGCGCAGCAAGCGCCACCGCCCCGCTCGCGGAGTCCCCCCGCGTGGCCAGCGCCACCGCCCCGCTCGCAGAGGCCCCGCGCGCGGCCAGCCCCGCCGCCACGCAGGCCGAGTCGAGGCCGCCGCTGAGCCGCACAGCGGGCCGCCGCGCGCCCTCGGCGGCGCGCGCCACCGAGGCGAACGCCGCCTCGCGCAGCCGCTCGGCGATCGCCTCGCGCGAGCCGCCGGCGAGGCCCTCGTAGCGGGGCTGCCAGTAGGGCTCGAGCGCGACCGCCCCCGCGGAGAGCTCCACGCGGTGGGCGGGCGGGATGCGCCGGATGCCCTCGAACAGGGTGCGCCCCGGGGGGGTGCTGCCGCGCTCGATCCACTGCGCGAGCGCCAGCCGATCGGGGGAGGGGGTGCTGGGCAGCACATCCACCAGCGCGCGCTCGTGTTCGGCGAACAGCGCGCCGTCGCCCACCCGGATGTGCACGAGCGGGCGCCCACCGAGGTGGTCGCGGACGATCGTCGCGGTGGTGCTCTCGCGGTCGAAGGCAACCACCACGAACGTCCCGCGCAGCAGCTGGCAGGCGTCGGTGCCGACGTGCGCGTAGGCGTGTGCCAGGAGCGCTGCCTGGGGCTGGTTGGGCGCCAAACCGAAGCGCGCACACAGCTCCTGCGCGTTGGTGAGGCGTCCCGAGATCCAGCAACGCCAGTGGCCATCGGTGGCGTCCTCCGCGCCGATCACCGCCAGCGCCCCCGCCCGCTCGATCCCCGCGCCGCCACGCACGGCGGCGCGCTCCATCAGCTCCACCGCGCGCTCGCCCCACCCCACCACCAACACCGCTCAGCGCTCCGGCAACTGCTCGCACACGGCGCCGGCAAGCTGCGTGGCGTCGACCCCGGGCTGGACGCGCAGGCGGTGGATGCGCCCGGTGGCCGCCAGCGCGGCGGCGAGGTCGAGGTGGCGCACGAGGCGCTCGGGGGTGCGCACGGAGAGGTTGAAGGTGCTCGCCAGCAGCGCCCACGGGTCAACCGCCTCGACGTGTTCGATCGGCGGGCCGTGGGTGGCGCGCTCCAGCAGGAACAGCCCCCCGAACGGCGCCGGCGAGGCGCTCACACGGGGATGAAAACGGGGCTTGTGCGGGAACGCGGCGGGTGCGCCCAGCACCGCGAGCTGTGGCGCCGACAGACGGCTGTGCTCGGCGGGCTGCAGGTGCAGCAGCGCCGCGCCCGGATGGGCGAGGAGCGCGCCATCGCGCAGCTCCAGCGCGACCGTGTCGTCGCTCAGCAGCTGGGCCCCGCGGCAAAGCAGGGCGGCCGCCAGCGAGGACTTGCCGGCGCCGGGCGCACCGGCGAACAGCAAGGCCCGGCCGCCTACCACCACGCCCGAGGCGTGCAGCACCTCCAGCCCCCGCAGGGTCGCCGCCAGCGGCAGCGCTTGGGCGGGGATCAGCGTCGTCCACTGCGCGCTCCCCGGCTCGGGGTCGCACAGCAGCTCACCGCCGTCCGGCGCGACCAGGATGCGACCGACGCCGGGCGCGCGCAGCAGATAGCCGGCGGAAGCCAGCTCGACGGTGAGCAGCGCCGTCTCCCCGTCGCGCAGCTCACGCACCACCTCGGCGGTGGTGGCGACGGGGCGCCAGCGCC
>JBEKYV010000150.1:0-7768 GCA_049510515.1 Solirubrobacteraceae bacterium
ATCTCGTTCCTGATCGTCGAGCGCGGCGAGGGTGTTCGCTCCGCGAAGCTCAAGAAGCTCGGCTGGGCCGCCTCCGACACTGCGAGCGTCGCGTTCGAGGACGTGTTCGTGCCCACCGAGAACCTGCTGGGCCCGGAGCACGAGGGCTTCAAGCTGATCATGGCCAACTTCCAGTGGGAGCGCTTGGCGATGGCGCTCGGCGCGTGCGCCGCGATGGGCTTTGCGTGGGAGCGCACCGCGCAGTTCGCGCGCGAGCGGATCGTTTTCGGGCGGCCGCTGGCCGGGCACCAGGTGACCCGCCATAAGCTCGCCGAGCTGGCCACCTCGGTGTACACCTGCCGCTGCGTCACCTACGACGCGCTGCGCCGCTTCATGGCCGGCGAGGAGCCGTTGCGGGAGGTCACGATGGCGAAGCTCCTCACCCAGCGCGCCTCCTACGAGCTGATGGACGCCTGCCTGCAGATCCATGGCGGGGCGGGATACATGCGCGAGGGCTGGGTCGAGCGCGCCGCCCGCGACGCCCGGCTCGGGCCGATCGGCGGCGGCAGCGACGAGATCATGCGCGAGATCCTCGGGCGCGTGCTGGCGCTCTGACGAAGGTGTCCAAACCTCTCTCTCATGACTCAGGTACGCGCGCGCGTGGGCCGATGCGTGGGGGATGGCACGTGCCCGTTCCAAGACGCTGCTCGCATTCACAGCCTGCCTGTGCGCGATCGCCGCGATCGCACTCGCGCTCGGGGGAGCGATCGTGGGCACAACCCCGGCATTCGCCGATGGCTCCTGCGCAAACGCCAACCTGACGCCCACCTCCGGCAACGTCGAACAGGTGCGCGCGGCGGTGCTGTGCCTGATCAATCAGGAACGCGAACACCACGGCGAGGGCGCGCTCACGCCCAACGCGAAGCTCACGCGCGCCGCGCAGGCCCACAGCCGCGACATGGCCAACGAGGACTACTTCTCGCACACGGCACCCAACGGCGAAACGCCACTGCAGCGGGTGCGCGCCAGCGGCTACCTCCCCAACTCGCAGGACGGGTACGTCGTTGGTGAGAACATCGCCTGGGGCACGATGTGGCTGGCCACGCCGCAGTCGATCGTGAGCGCCTGGATGGCCTCCCCCGGGCACCGCGCCAACATCCTCGACGGCGCCTACCGCGAAACGGGGATCGGCGTGGAGCCGCGGCCGCCCGCCTCGCTCGCCGAAGGGCAGCCCGGGGCGCTGTACACCCAGGACTTCGGCACGATCATCCCCGCCGGGCACTCCTCACGCCACGTCGCCGGCGGGTCCGCCGGAAGCAGTTCGGCCAGTGGTGATGGGCACACGCATCGCGCCCACCATCGACATAAGCATCGGCACCACCGCCACCGTCGCAGGCACCACAGGCACCGCCGGCACAAACGCTCCAGGCATCGCTCCTAGCCGCGCCGCTCCCCCGGGGACCCGGGACGGATAACCTCCGGCACCCGAACCACTGAAAGGAGCAACACACACCATGGGAGTTCTCGACGGCAAAGCCGCCATCGTCACAGGGTCCGCGCGCGGCATCGGGCGCGCCACCGCAGAGCTGCTCGCCGCAAACGGCGCGCGCGTGCTGATCAACGATCTCGACGGCGACGTCGCCAAGCAGGCCGCTGAGGAGATCGCGGGCGAGACGGCGGTGTTCGCCGGCGACCTCACCAAGCCCGGCGTGCCCGACCAGCTCGTGCAGAGTGCTGTCGACGCGTTTGGCAAGATCGACATCATCGTCAACAACGCCGGCTACACGATCGACGCGCCGATCCACAAGATGTCCGACGAGCAGTACCAGGCGATGCTCGACATCCATCTTGTCGCCCCCTTCCGCATCATCCGCGCCGCCGCGCCGCACCTGCGCGAGCCGGCGAAGAAGGAGCGCGAGGAAGGCAACGAGGTGTTCCGCAAGATCGTCAACATCTCCTCGATCTCCGGCACGATGGGCAACGCGGGGCAGGCCAACTACTCCTCCGCAAAGGCCGGCATCACCGGCCTGACGAAGACGCTGGCGAAGGAGTGGGGCCAGTTCAAGGTCAACGTCAACGCCGTGGCGTTCGGCTTCATCGACACGCGCCTGACGGCCGCCAAGGTCGAGGACAACACGATGGAGATCGGCGGCGAGAAAGTGCAGCTCGGGATCCCCGAGCAGATGCGCCAGATGGCCTCGATGCTGATCCCGCTGGGGCGCCCCGGCACCCCGGAGGAGGCGGCGGGAGGCGTCTTCTTCCTCTGCTCGCCGTGGTCCAACTACGTCCACGGCCAGGTGCTCAACGTGACTGGCGGGCAGTTCGTGGGGATGACCAGCTAGAGCCTCACCTCTCCAGCCAGAGCAGTGCCGAGGGGCCCGGGCGACCGGGCCTCTTCCGGTTAAGGCGCCGCGGGCGGGAACCCACCCGTCTGGAACCCGGGGAGCTGCGGCTCCTCGGGCGGCGCACCGCCCCCCTGCGCTTTGCTTAGCTCGAAGTACAGCACCGCGGCGGCGAGCGCCGAGATCGGGGCGGTGAGGATGCCGACGATCACGCGCACCACCAGGCCCACTGCCGTGCCGGCGGCGTCGCCGCCGGCCTCGAGCAGGGCGGCGACAACGCCCACGAGGATCACCAGCAGCAGGATCACCGCGAACACGCTCCAGCCGTTGCCGCGCACCAGCTCGCGGCTGCGCCCCAGCGCGCGCAGGCCATTGGGCCGCTCGAGCACCACCACGGGCGCCGCCACCGACCAGATCGTGGCGAGGATCAGGCCGGGGATGATGATCAGGACGAAGCCGATCGCGATGCCGATGCCGGCGACGATCCCCACAAGGATCAGTTTGCCGAGCACCGGCGTGACCGCGCGCAGCAGCTGCCCGGCGCCGGCGTCGCGCTTGCCGTCCTGTACATCCGACACCAGCTCTACCACCATTCCGGTGAACAGCGTGGTCGCCACGAGGCTGACGACCAGCGCGACGAGCGCCAGCCCCGCCGAGGCCGCGATCAACAGCACGCCGAACACCGCGCTGATCGCGAACACCACCGCGGCCGCCGGCATCAGCACGGGGGCCTGGTCGACGTAGATCTGGAAGGTGCGGCGGATGATCTCGCCGACATCGATCGAGCCTGTATTCATGCGCTCCTCCTCATAGTGCCCCCGCAACGGCCGGTGGTTACCGGAGCCCGCCCTGGACCCTCAGCTGACCTGGCCCACTGTACGGGATGCCCCCGACGCCTTGGCGGCGCGGCGCTGCTCGCGCACCCGGCGCAGCACGCCCTTGCGCCCGTGCTGCTCGAGGCCGGCGTACAGCTGCTTGATCTCGACGAGCACCTCGTCGGCGACGGCCTGCTGCTGCGCGGCCGTGGGGTCCGGCATCTGCTCCCAGCGCAGCGCCTCCCCGTACTGCACCGTGATCGAGGGCAGCCGCAGGCGCTTCCAGTTGCGGATCTTCGAGGAGCCGTGGATCGCGATCGGCACGATCGGCGCGCCGGATTCGAGCGCCAGGCGCCCGATCCCGCGCTTGGCCTGCTGCGCGAGATTGCCGTCGCGCGAGCGCCCCCCCTCGCAGTACATCGTGATCGCCCCACCGCGCGCGAGAATCTCGTTGGCGGTGGTGAACACCTCTTCGTCGCGCGCCCCCCGGCGCACCGGGAAGACGCCGCCGTGGGTGTAGATGAACTGCATCGGCCCTTTGAAGAGCTGCGACTTGGCCATGAAGCGCACCTTGCGGCGGATATAGCAGCCCATCAGGAAGTGGTCCATGAACGAGAAGTGGTTGGGGGCGAGGATCACCGCGCCGCTGCCCGGCACGTTGTCGGTGGCGATCGCGCGCGTGCGCAGCCCCGCGTACGCGTACAGCGAGGTGAGCAGCCGCGTCAGCTCGTAGCACCAGTCCGGTTCGCGCGTGCGCGCGCGCTCGTGGAAGCGGTCGAAGTGCTCCTTCGGCCGCGGGTCGGTGTACACCTGTTCGCGCATCGGCGCCAGCTCGCTCATCTGTCTGTCTCTTCCCTGCCTGGTGGTGTGCCGGTGATGGTCTGCGCAAGACACTACCGTGCGGTGGGCCTGGGGTTACGCGGTAAGCTGAGGTCACCGTGTCGGCGACAGTGGACATCCCCGCGGTGGACATCTCGGAGTTCCACCGGCTCACGCGCGACGAGTACCACCAGATGATCGAGTCCGGCGGGTTCGGCGAGCAGACGCGCGTCGAGCTGATCGATGGCATCCTCTGCGACATGAGTCCGCAATCGCCCGAGCACGCCGAGATCGTCACCTATCTGACCAGGGTGCTGGCGGCGGCACTCGACCACAGCCGCTTCTCGCTGCGTCCCGCCCTGCCCCTGAGCCTTGGCGACTCCGAGCCCGAGCCCGATCTCGCGGTCGTGGCGCTTGGAACCCCCCGGCCCTACCACCCGGCAAGCGCCGCGCTGGTGATCGAGGTGGCGCTCTCCTCGCGCCAGCGCGACCTCGCCGTCAAGCCACGGCTGTACGCCCGCGCGGACGTCACCGAGTACTGGGCCATCGACCTTGAGCAGAACGCCGTAGTCGTGCACCGCAACCCCGGCGCGAAGGGGTACGGCTCACGCTCGGAGATCGGCCCCGACGGCGTCCTCGACGGAGCGGTGGTGGGGATTGGCGAGCTGAGCGTCGCCGAAGTGCTCGCCGCGGCCCGCGTGAAGTAGCGGGAGCGCAGGCCGCGTGCCGGCCTCATGGCCGGCTTGCCAAGCCTCTCCTCACTCGCGGCTGCGAGCCCGCCCCAGCGCCCCGTGCCACCCGGCGAGCAGACAGGCCCGCTCGCCCTCCGGCATGACGGGCTCGTACTCGGCCCCGGCGCGCCAACCGTCGCGCACGTCGGCGAGCGTCCACAGCCCCGCGCCGACGCCCGCGAGCAGCGCGGCGCCGAGCGCCGTGGTCTCCGGAACCTCGGGCACGAGCACCGGCACGCCGAGGATGTCGGCCTGGAACTGCATCAGCCAGCGGTTGGCGGTCGCGCCGCCGTCGGCCCGCAGCGCCGTGAGCCGCACGCCCGCGCCGGCCTCCATCGCGCGCACGGCGTCCACGGTCTGATAGCCGATCGCCTCCAGGGCCGCGCGCGCGAGGTGGGCCCGCGTGGAGCCGCGCGTCAGGCCGACGATCGTCCCCCGCGCGTCCGGGTCCCAGTGGGGCGAGCCGAGCCCGGTGAGCGCCGGCACGAAGTAGACCTGCTCGTTGGAGGGAAGCGAGGCGGCGAGCGCCTCGGACTCTGACGCGTCGGCGATGATCCCCAAGCCGTCGCGCAGCCACTGCACGGCGGCGCCGGTGACGAAGATCGAGGCCTCCAGCGCGTAGGTGAGTGCGGCGCCGACCCCCCACGCGACCGTGCTCAGCAACCCGGGCGGCGGCGGGGGCGCGGCGAACCCGGCGTTGAGCAAAACGAACGAGCCGGTGCCGTAGGTGTTCTTGCCCATCCCGGGGTCGACGCAGGCCTGCCCGAAGAGCGCCGCCTGCTGGTCGCCGGCGACGCCCGACACCGGCACCGCGTGCCCGCAGAGCGCCTCGGGCAGCGTGACCCCGAACGCCCCGGCGCTCGGACGCACCTCGGGCAGCGAGCGCTCCGGCACCCCGAACAGCTCCAGCAGCTCCGGATCCCAGCGCCCGGCCGCAATGTCGTAAAGCATCGTGCGCGAAGCGTTGGAGGCATCGGTGAGATGCAGCCCCGTGAGCTTGAACAGCAGCCACGAGTCGACCGTCCCAAAGACAGCCCGGCCGGAAAGCGCGTGCTCGCGCAGCCCCTCGACGTGCTCGAGCAGCCACTCGATCTTGGTCGCCGAGAAGTAGGGGTCGAGCACCAGGCCGGTGCGCGCCCGTACCAGCTCCTCGAGCCCCTCCTCGCGCAGCCGCGAACAGCGCTCGGCCGTGCGCCGGTCCTGCCAGACGATCGCCCGATGGAGCGGCAGCCCCGTGGCGGGATCCCAAACGCAAACGGTCTCGCGCTGGTTGGTGATCCCCACGGCGACAAGCTCGCCCGTCCGAACCCCAGCATCGGCCAGCGCCTCACCCGCAACGGCCCGCGTCAGCTCCCAGATCTCCCCCGCATCGTGCTCGACCCACCCCGGCCGGGGAAAGTGCTGCGCAAGCTCACCGTAAGCCCGCCCGACCGGCTCGGTGCGCTCGTCGAAGACGATGCAGGTGCAGCCTGTCGTACCGGAGTCGATCGCGAGAACCATCGACGCGGAGGGTACGGCAGTCATAGGGTGCGCATCCGCGCGCGCGACCGCAGGCCCCAGCCGCCAGGGCGCGGGGCGTCCCTGCCCCGCGACCGCGAGCCAATTGACCTACCACGGGAGTTCCTACCGTGGTATGTTAGATCGGTGAAGGTCGACAAGCTCAGCATCTCCTTCGACCCGGACCTCGGCGACGCGGTCCGTGGCGCCGCTCGCCGGCGGGGCTCGAGCCTCTCTGGCTGGCTGGCCGAGGCGGCCGCCGCCAAGCTGCGCGCGGAGGCGCTCGCCGACTACCTCGAAACATGGGAGGCAGAGCACGGCCCGCTCACCGCCGAGGAGCTCGCCTCCGCAGCCGCTGAGCTCGGCCTCACACCGCCTCTCGCCTCACAGGCCGCGTGAGCGCGCTGGTGCTCGACACGGGAGCGCTCGTCGCCGTCGACCGCGGCGACCGGTCGATCGCCGCGAAGCTGAGGATCGCCGAACGCAGCGGACTGGAGCTGCGCAGCACCGGCGTGGTGATCGCCGAGGTATGGCGAGACGCACGCGGGCGGCAGGCAAGCCTCGCGCGCCTGCTGAAGTCCGTCGAAGTCAGACCCGTCGACCAGCGCCTCGGACGGGAAGCCGGAGTGCTCCTCGGCAAAGCCAAAGCAAAAGACGCCACCGACGCCACCGTCGTCGCGATCGCCGCCACAGGAGACCTCATCCTGACGAGCGACCCCAACGACATCCGCAAACTCACCACCGCGGCAGGACGCTCGATCCGCGTCGTTGCCTGCTGAGCGTCAGAGGGTTTTTGCGGTGCGCTTTGCGCTTCGGGTGCTTTGTCTTCTTCTTCGAGGCCTTCTTGTGCGCCGACTTCGGGCACCCGGTGACGGAGATCTTCGTGCTCTGGCTGATCACGAGCCCGTTCTGCCCGACCATTTCGGTGGGCATCAGGAGCTTCCCGGCGGCCTGTGCCTGGCAGAGGTTGCCGTTCGCCGACAGCGCCGGGTATTCCCGCTCGGGGAGGTTGAGTTCGAACGTCGAGAACGGCACGTCGGGGACCGTCGCGAATGTCGCGGTGGTGATGCCCGCTTTGCTGATGAACGTTTCGCCATGCACCTGCACGGTCACGCCGTCCTCGCCGGTGAGGACCATGATCAGTTCCGGGTACTTCGCGCCACCATGGGAGACGAAGTACGCCGGGCCGGTCAGACCACCTTCGAGGACCGGGGTGCTGACGTTCGCCTCCCCGACGTTCGATGCCTTCGGGCAGTTCGCGGGGTTTTCCGCGAAGACCTTTTCGGTGCAGGCCTTCTGCAGCGTTTTCAACGGCGAGGGCAGCTGTTTCGGGAGGCTGACCTTGACCTTCGCGACGTTCGCCGCGGTACCCCGCGGGGTGCTCGGCAGCGTCAGGGTCACGTGCAGGCTGGCGCCTTCGGTTCTTGAGGTCTTCGCGGCCGTTGAGACCTTGAATTCCGGTTTGAACGAGAGCGCCGCGCAGTTGGTGACCTGGAACGGCGAGGCGACGTTCGCGGTTGCGCCTTCGCTGCTTTCAAGCTCCCCGGTGAGCTTCATCGGTTCGCAGCTGGTGGGGTTGAACACG
>JBEKYV010000151.1:0-7726 GCA_049510515.1 Solirubrobacteraceae bacterium
CTGATCCGCACCGAGCTCCTCAAACGCCTGCGCGACGCCCTCTCCACCTGGAGCATTCCCCCGGTGCACGCATCTCTGTTCGGCTCCGCCGCACGGGGGGACGGCGACATCGACAGTGACATCGACATCTTCATTGTCCGTCCCGCCGGCGTGGACACCGAGGACCCGGCATGGGAGGCGCAGTTGTGGGGCCTTGGGGAGGCCGTCCTTGCGTGGACGGGCAACGACGCCGGCATTATCGACTTCGCCGAGCAGGACATCGAGCAGATACGCAACGAGAGCCCTCCCGTACTGGGAGGCCTTCAACGAGACGGCATCGACCTCGCTGGGGTCCCGTTGCGCGAGCTCCTCGGGACAGCGCGGTGAGCCGCGGGGGGGCGAAGGAGCCCCGATCCCGCGAGTGCGACGCAGCCGATGCTCGCAAGCGACTCGCAGACGCGGAGAAGTACCTGGAGGTAGCAGAGCTCGTCGCCGGTGAGAATTCGCTGGAGGCTCACAACGTCGCCACTGGACTCGCAGTGCTCGCTGGCATCGCGGCGTCGGACGCCGCCTGCTGCAAGGCGCTCGGCGAGAGCTCCCGGGGACCCGATCACCGGGACGCAGCGAGATTCCTGCGCCGGATCACTCCCGGGGGCGAGGCCGGTGCGAACAACTTCGAGCGGCTCGTGGGCCTCAAGGACAAGGCTCACTACAGCTTCCTCAACGTGTCCGAGCAGGACCAAACAGGCGCGATCCGTCGGGCCGGCCGACTGGTCGACTTCGCCCGCGAAGTCCTCCAGCGCTGATCAAGATGACCATGTTCTCACGGCCACCAACCGAAAGCATCTCCATCTCCCCCCATCGAGCCGACGTCGCCGGTCAGCATGACGAGAGCTGGCAGCCTCCCCCCTTCACCCGGCTCGACGGTCCAGCCAGCCGCGCGATCACGAGCGCTCGCCGCCTGTTCGACGTGCAGGCCAGCTCGATCTGGAACGATCTCGCAGGCGAGCTGGGCAGGGTGAACGGCACGCTGCTCGACGTGGGCTGCGGCGCGCAGCCCTACCGCACACTGGTGCCGGCGGAGGTGAAGTACATCGGCATCGACACCGCCGACGCCAAAGACCGCTTCGGCTACCACATCCCGGACACGGAGTACTTCACGGGCGAGCGCTGGCCGGTGGAGGACGCCGTGGCCGACACGGTGCTGTGCACGGAGACACTCGAGCACGTGCTCGAGCCGTTGGGGTTCCTGGCGGAAGCGAAGCGCTCGCTGCGACCGGGCGGGCGGCTGATCCTGACGGTGCCGTTTGCCGCGCGGTGGCACTACGTGCCCTTTGACTACTGGCGCTTCACTCCCTCCGGCCTGAAGCACCTGCTGGAGCAGAGCGGATTCACCGAAATCGAAGTGTATCGCCGTGGCAACGAGCTGACTGTCGCCTGCTACAAGATCATCGCGCTGATCCTGCCGCTGCTGATGCCGCGCAAGCAGGGGTCGCTGCGGAGGCTGGCGCTGCGCGCCGGTGGCCTGGTGCTCTCGCCACTGCTGGCAGCGACCGTCCTCGTGGCGAGGCTGTCGCTGCTGCGGGATGGCGGCGATGACTGCCTCGGCTACACGGTGCTTGCCAGGCGGCCAGCCAGCGGAGCATGATGTACAGGCGCCTGCGGGCCGAGCTGCCGGCGGCGCTCCTCGCGGCGGCGCTGGCCACAGCGATCGCGGTGGTGGTGCTGCGGGTGTGGAAGGCCGACCTCAGCGTGCCGCTGTACGAGAGCCCCGGCGGCGACGGCACCTTCGGCGTGGCCGTCATCAAGGGGATCCTCGAACACGGCTGGTATCTGACCAATCCCAACCTCGGCGCGCCGTACGGGCAGCAGCTCTACAACTACCCGGTATTCAGCGGCGACAGCCTCTACGTGGTGCTCGTCAAGCTGATCGGGGTCCCGTTCGGCAATGCCGCGACGGTTGACAATCTCTTCTTCCTTCTCTGCTTCCCGCTGATCGCCCTCAGCGGGTATGCCGGGCTGCGGGCGGTGGCGATCTCGAAGGGCGCCTCGGTGGTGTGCGCCGTGCTTTTCACCCTGCTGCCGTATCACTTCTTCGACGGCGAGGGTCACATCTTCCAGGGCGCCTACTTCACCGTGCCGCTCGGCTGCTATCTGGTCATCGCGGTGCTCTCCGGCAGGGCGCTGTTCACTCGCAGCGCAACACGGCACGGCGTCGGGCGGTATTTCACCCCGCGCTCCGGCGCGACCGTGCTGGCGTGCGTGGTGATGGGGTGCTCGGATAACTACTACGCCGCCTTCACCGCCGCCCTGGTGCTGCTGGCGGCGGCATTCACCTTTTTCGCCAACCGCAGTTTCCGAGCGCTGGCGGCAGGGGGGACGGTGGCCGCGCTGGTGCTGGCCACGGTGGCACTCAACGGGCTGCCCACGCTGATCTACAGATCCGAGCACGGCACCAACCCAGCTGTGGGACAGCGCACGCCAAAGGAAAGCGACATGTTCGCGCTGTCGCTCACCGACCTCGTGCTGCCGGTCGCCGACAGCCGCATCGCGCCGCTGGCGCACCTCGCCCGCGAATACCAGGCCACCGCCACCGCGCCGATCGGCGAGGGCCACAGCGCGAGCCTCGGGCTGATCGGCACGCTGGGCCTGCTGGGCGCAACGATCGCGTTCGTGGCCCGCGCGCTGCGCGCCGACCGGCGGAGATTCGCCGACCCCCGCTACGCCTACGCGGCGCTCGGCGCAAGCCTCGCCTTCCTGATCGGGACGGTCGGCGGGCTGGGGACGCTGTTCGCCTACGTGGCGAGTCCCCAGCTGCGCGCCTGGAACCGCATCTCGGTGTTCATTGCGTTCTTCGCCCTGATAGGAGCGGGGCTGATGCTGGACGCGCTGGGGCGGCGCATCGGCGGCGCCACGTCCGGCAGGCGCTGGGGCTTCACCGCCTGCCTCGCCGCGGTGCTGGTCGTCGGCGTGCTCGACCAGACGGGCTCATCGCTGGCGCCGGCGTACAAGCGAGAGGCGGCCGAATACCGCACCGACGCCCGCTTCGTCGCGGCGATCCAGCGCCAGTTGCCGCGCGGCGCCAGCGTGTTCCAGCTCCCATACGTCCCATTCCCCGAGAACCCGCCGGTGCACCGGATGGAAGACTACGCCGAGCTGATCGGCTACGAGCATTCGACCAGCTTGCGCTGGAGCTACGGCCAGCTCAAGGGCACGCCCTCCAAATGGGAGGCGGCCGTGGTGCGCCGCCCGCCGGCGAAGATGCTGGCCGAGCTCTCCGCGCTCGGGTTCGATGGCGTCTACCTCGACACGTTCGGCTACGCCCACAGGGGCAGGGCGCTGATCCCCGAGCTCTCGCGAGTGCTCGGCGTCACGCCGCTCGTCAGCGCCGACGGGCGCCTGTATTTCTTCGATATGGCGCGCTATAACCGGCGGTTGCGCGAGCGCCGATCGCAATAGCTGCGCTGCTCTCCAGATCGACGCGCTACAATGCACCGGCAACCGTTCTCAGCCTGGGCGAGGACATCGATCGTTTCTACTGCTACGACGAACGCCTTGCAGGCGCAGCGCAGGCTCTGGGAGTCGAGGTCGCTCAACCGCGTTGAACCCCGGACGCTGGGTCCACGGCCTCAGCTGAGCCCTTGAGGCGTGTCGATGAGCTTCTCGGCGAGTTCGAGGCAGGTCTGCAGCTCCTCGCGGGAGGGCTCGTCGTGGATCAGACGGTGCAGTGCCGCGGCTAGATCGATGCAGCCGAGCGTAAGCAGCTGGCCAGAGAGCTCGTTGCGGGAGAGCGGGAACTCGCCGTTTGCGATCAACACCCACCGTGCGATCGTGGTCAGCGCCGCGCGACACTGCTCACGAGCCGCCTCGACGTCGCCGCCCTCGAGAACCAGCCGGGCCAGACTGAGCCCGCGACGGGCCTGGGCGCGCTTGCGCCCGGCGGACGGGGTGAGGCCACGCTCCTCGATGTAGCTGCTGGCACCCCGCAGGATGCCGTCGTCGTGCAGTATGCAGCCAAAGCGCAGCGTCCACTGGATGTAGTCATCACCGGCGAGCAATCGCTCCCAGAACGCACCTGCGCGGGCCGCGTACACATCGACGTCTTCCCGGATGCCCCCGAGGTTGGGGCGCCTGCCGACGACCATGAGATCGAGATCGCTGATCGTCGTTCGCTGGGCGCGAACGGTCGAGCCGGTGAGCGCCACCGCCTCGGCACCCAAGGCAAGCGCGCGTTGAAGGATCGTGTCCGTCACCTGCCGCTGCGATTGTGTCTGGAGCTCGGTCGCTCGCCGACGGTCGCCCTGCAGGCGCGCACTCCATCGAGCATCGGCGGAAAGCGGAGTCGCTACATCCACCGCGGTCATGGGCTCGACTCCTCTGGGGGCTTGCCCTTTGACTGTGGCGACATTCTCCGATGGTACCTGCGATTCCGGCGAGTCACACATGTGCCGTCGATGGCCAGGGAAGGTCTCCCACACGGTCTGAGAGACCCTCTGGGTCTGGCCAGATGCGTAGCCGGCCGGGCAATTGGCCAACGGCCCGTTGGCCCAACAAACCGGCACGTCAGCCTCTCGTTTGGGGCACGCTCGGCACCGGGCGAGGTGCGGCGTGCGCGGGGAGACCGCGTTTGCGAGGGATGGGCACGACGCCGTCCACCATAGGGTTGTCAGACCGTTTGGAGGGGTGTCAGGTCCAGTCCGGGGATTCTGTTGAAGTGACGGATGTTGGCAGTCCCGACTCGCCATCCGACAGACATGGCGGTGGCAGCGACAAGTCGATCGTGGGCTCCGACGTCAGCCCCAGACGTGGCCAAGCCTGCCCATAGCCTCGCATGGGCCCGCGCCGCAAGGAGGTCAAAGGAAAGCGTTGGGAATGCAGCGAGCACGGCCTCGACAAACGCTGCACGTCTTCCGCGATGTTCGGCTGTGGCCCTGTGTACCCCATGCAACAGCTCCGAGGCGGTGATCGCGGCGATTCCCACCTCCTCGTTCTCGCCCAGCTGCGATTCCAAGCGCTCGGCGACCTCTGTCATGGCCTGCCTGGCGGGTAGGTCGCGCAGGGCTCGCTCGAACTCGATGAAGACGGTGGTGTCTAGGATTGTGCCCATGGATCGACCGGCGCTGGCCCGACCGCGTCGAGCACTGCTTCCATGTCCTCGGCGAACGCGGGGTCGGGCGGCGCAGCTTGCGCGAGTAGTGCAAGCGCCTCTCGCAGGGGCCGTCCCCGGTGCGGGACAGCCATTCGCCCATGATCGTCGGGATGAACGATGACGTAGACCGGTCGCTCCCGGTTGAACACCACGACCTCCTCGCGATGTGCGACCGCTTCCCGAGCCCGACGTGGAATCCGGATTTCCTCAGCTTTGATCGTGGCCATAGGCCACACGATAGCAGATCAGTACGGAAGTGTACGAAACCGTACGGTAGGATGGGGGGCTGATGACAGCCGGCCCGTCACGGCGAACTGCAGGCTAGAAACCTGCTCTAACTACGCCTTTAGTGGTACGTTTATGGTAGAAGGAGCGCGTTTAGCGAGCGCTCCTCGCGCAGCCATGCGCGGACGGTGCTCTCGTCGGCGTTCGTGGCGCGGGCGATGTCGGCGACCGTCAGGTGCCCGGTCTCCTTGATGTGAGCGGCTTGACTTGCGAAAGCGGTCGTCATGGAGCCTCCTTTCTTCCATTCAAGGCGCAGGCTGCGAATTCGCGGCGATCACGCACCGCGTGAGCCGCCTCAGCGGTCAGCCGAGGGGCCGATCAGCCGCTCGGGGGTCCCTGTCTTGCGCAGGAACTCGGCCTCGGTGGCAGTGCGCGGCTTCTCGCGTCGCGTCGGTCCGAAGCCCGCGAGGACTCGTGCGCTCTTGGCGCGCAGCTGAGGTGCTTCGCGACGCCATTGCTCGAAGGAGATCGCCTGGGTTTTCATGGCTGCTTCGAAGAATACTCTGCGTGGAGGGCTTTCCGGGCGATCTCGTGCAGCTCGCCGCTGTCCGGCGGGGTGGCGCCCGTCATCAGCTTGCCGGCGAGTTCGCGCATGACGGCGAGGATGGTTCCCACGCGGTGCGTTGATGCGCGCGCGTCGAGGTCGCGGGTCTCGGCTGGCGATAGGCTGGCGAGAAGCGCGAGCGCCTGCTGCGCGGGGGCTTCGTGGCCGGTGGTCTGGAACTCGTCAAGGCGGCCGATGAGCACATCGACGCGGGAGAGGACCTTTGCCGTTCGGCCAGGCCGTAGTTTGATCTCGGCCACCACCGCGTCGGTGTCCAGGTATGAGCTGGGCGCCTCCAGCAGGACTTCGGTGCCCTCCAGGATCCAATGCCGGCCATCGCTGGCGCGGGCGAACCCAAGCTCGGCGAGCTTTGCGGCGAGCTCGTCGGGGGCTTCCATCACGACGTCGATGTCGTACGTCAAGAACTCATCGCTGGCAGTCCAGAAGTACACGGCCATGCCTCCAACGACGACTGGGTGGATGCCCAGGGGAGCGGCTACGGCCTCAATCACGGCAACGACTGCGAGAGTCCGCTCGGCGAGGTCGGTCAGTTGCGCTGCGTGCGCAAGCTCGGCACGCAGGTCCAGGGTCTCCTGTGCGTCGTCGCCGTGCATGGGGGCACGCTATCTACGGCGTCGGCGACTCAGAGGCCAGGGGGCGAGAGCCTACTTCTTCGACATGGCGGTCTACGACCGGCGGTTGTGGTGCCCTTCAGGCCGTAGCAAGCGCCGCTGCGAGATCGTCGGCGTTCGTCTCGATCAGGCTTGGCACGGTGACGGTGATTTTGCCGTCGCGCTCGACCAGCCATTTCGCGTTGACGATCGTGATGCCTATGACCTGTCCGCCGTCGTCCATCCGTACGGCGTGGCCCTCAGGTGTGCCGAACGTCTCTGCGGCCTCCTGCCGTTCGCCTCGACGCAGGTAGAGCACATCGCCGTCGCGGTCGTAGGACACGTGGTCGAACTCGTAAGGGCCGACGTGCATGGTCATCGTCGCCACCCTCTCTGTCGTGGATCCTCGGACTGGGGAAACGCCGTCACGACACGATCGGCGCCGCCGCTGAACTCGGTGACGGCCCGAATCCAGCGCTCCGGCCCTCCTTTGCGGAAGAAGCGCTCTCGCCCGGCTCGCGGGTCTGGCTCATGGTGGTCTGGTCTGGTGTCTTGATCGCGTTCATCGTCTCTGCAAGGTACTCGCTCATCTCGACATGCTGCTCAACCACACGATTCCACGCCACGTCGTCCATCTGGACGAGATGGCCCTTGATGTGCTCGAGGTCCGCCGTCAACAAGCAGGCGACTCGAAGTTGGTTGCGTCTGGCTGGGAGAAGTCGCCAGATCTCGATGAGCTGCGCCCAGGCGCTTGTGCGCCCGGGCGATGGCATTGCCCACCCACCCGCCTACTCCAAAGCTTCGAGGGAGCGGCGGATGTCGGCGATCTTGCGGAAAAGACGGCGGGGGTTCTCCGGGATGTCGATGAATCCCCGGCGGCGGTAGAACGCCGCGGCGTCGTCGTCGATTGCGTCGACCACCACGAGGCGTGCTGCGACCGCGTCGCTCGCCGCGACCGCGCGGCGAAGCGCCTCGGCGAGCAGGCGGCTGCCGAGTCCCTGGCCCTGATGGCGGCGGTCGACGGCGAGGCGCGCGATCAGGATCGTCGGCAGTGGATGCCGGGGCATGCCTCGCGCGTAGCGCGTGGGCGCCTCCTCGCGGCGGATCGACCCGGTGGTGAGGCTCACGTATCCGAGGACTGCGTTGCCCTCCACCGCG